>NZ_JBELAU010000003.1:0-117500 GCF_040253585.1 Emticicia sp. W12TSBA100-4 | reverse complement strand
AATTTGAAATACTTACTAAGATAAAAGGAATAACCGATAAGTATCCAGACATGGAAAAATCCATTCTGATTCCATTCCAAAATATCCCCCAAACAGTCTCCAACGTTAATAACTTCGTATCTTCTATGTGGTAACTCAAAAAAATCACTCTTGCCGATAGGAAGTATATCACCCAAAAGCAAAAATAAATTAGTAGAAATTGTAAGCGTTCTTTCATTAAATTGTTTGATTTGCTTAATTTAGCCCAAATATAAGATAAGAAATGATATTTTGGAATTTACGCATTACGATTTACAAATTACTAATACAATAACTGCCTTATAATCAAACACTTAATAACATTAACTTATTCTTTTATTTGTCACGTAACACAAGCTTATTTAATTTTTTTAGAATATTAATTACAAAAAAAATATTACAAATTCAAATCAACATTTCGCAAGATAGATATATTCCACCTCTAACAGAAAATAATATTATTCGTAAACTTTCAAAAAAATGGCAAGATTAAGATTTAAAGCAGTCGAAGAAGCACAAAACAGAACTGCAACCAAAGTAGATATTCCAACAGGAAAAGTAACCGATTTTTACGGTTCAAATATTTTTAATGACGAAGTAATGCGTGCCATGCTTTCGCCAGAAGCATATATGAAAGTAACGGTTGCCATTAAAAGTGGTGATAAAATCGACCGTGAAATTGCTGATGAAGTGGCAGCTGCCATGAAATCATGGGCAGTTTCTAAGGGTGCTACGCATTATACACATTGGTTTCAGCCACTAACGGGTGGTTCGGCCGAAAAACACGATGCTTTTTTTGACATAAACTTAGATGGAAAAGCAGTCGAAAAATTCAAAGGCAGTGCCTTAACGCAACAAGAACCAGATGCTTCATCGTTTCCGAATGGTGGCATCAGAGCGACATTCGAAGCTCGTGGATACACAGCTTGGGACCCAACTTCGCCCGCATTTATTATGTATAATGAAGCAGGAACTGGCACACTTTGTATTCCTTCGATTTTTGTTTCTTATACGGGTGAACTCTTGGATTCAAAATCTCCATTACTAAAATCGCTTCATGCTCTTGATAAAGCAGCTACTGAAGTAGCAATTATTTTCGATCGCCACGTTGAGAAAGTTTCGGCAACTCTCGGAGCTGAACAAGAATATTTTTTAGTTGATAAGTCATTATTCAATGCTCGCCCTGATTTAATGATGTCTGGACGTACCGTTTTTGGGCATCCGCCAGCAAAAGGTCAGCAACTTGATGACCACTATTTTGGTTCGATTCCGCCACGTGTGAATGCCTTTATGGTTGATTTTGAATTTGAAGCATTGAAATTGGGTATTCCAGTTCGTACTCGCCATAATGAGGTCGCTCCTGCTCAATTTGAGGTTGCTCCAACTTTTGAAGAAGTAAATCTCGCCTGCGACCACAATATTTTGTTAATGGATTTGATGCGAAAAATTGCCAGAAAACACAATTTCGAGGTACTTTTTCACGAAAAACCCTTTGCAGGAATCAACGGAAGCGGCAAGCATAACAACTGGTCTCTTGGAACAGATACAGGTGTAAACTTATTAAGTCCAAGTACAAAACCAAAGGAAAGTTTGCGTTTTGTGACATTTTTGGTAAACGTTGTAAAAGCTGTACACGACAATGCTGATTTACTACGTGCAAGTATCGCCTCTGCTGGTAACGAACATCGTTTGGGGGCAAACGAAGCTCCACCAGCCATCATTTCAATTTTCTTGGGTACCCAAATGACCAAAGTTTTGAACGACCTCGAAAACAAAGAAATTGTTTCTATTGAAAAAGGTGAAAATGCTTATATTAAACTTGGTTTGAATCGAATTCCTTCAATTTTGCTTGATAACACAGACCGTAATCGTACTTCACCGTTTGCTTTTACAGGCAATAAGTTTGAATATCGTGCAGTTGGTGGCTCAGCCAACTCAGCTCAACCGATGATGATTCTAAACACAATCGTAGCTAATCAACTTGAAAAATTCAGGGCAGATTACGATGCAGAAATGAATGACCATGAAGGTAAAAAAGAAGAAGTTATTGTAAAAATCCTTAAAGGTTATATCAAAGAAAGTAAAAAGATTTTGTTTGAAGGAAATGGTTACGGCGATGAATGGAAAGTAGAAGCCGCCAGACGTGGTTTATCAAATATTGCCAGTACACCAGAAGCTCTCAAAGCATATTTGAACAAAGATTTTATTGAGATTTTTGAACGTTTGGGTGTTTTGACTGAAAGAGAATTTCACGCCCGATATGAAATTGAATTAGAAAACTATATCAAGAAAATTCAAATAGAATCTCGCTTAATTGGAGATTTAGCAATGAATCACGTAGTTTCCACGGCAGTCAAATACCAAACACGACTTGTTCAAACAGCTAAGGCACTCAAAGATATGGAGTTGATAAACGAAGCTGAACCAGTAATCAATATCATCAAAGAAATATCTGAGCGAGTAACAATCATTTCAAAATTAGTCCATGATATGACAGAGGCTCGCAAACGAATCAACAACATTGATGATATTGAAGAACATGCCAAACTTTATGGAAATGAAGTAAAAAGATACTTTGAAGAAATCAGATACCACGTTGACAAACTGGAGATTTTGATTGATGACGAAGATTGGCCACTTGTCAAATACAGAGAATTGTTGTATATTCGATAATAATTCCCAAATTCTTATGATTCATAGACTTTTTATAAAAAAACACCAAGTAAACAAAACTTCACGCCGAAGCACTATACTTGGTGTTTTTTTCTTGCTTTTTTTCTTACATTCCCAAGGTCAAGTTTTTGTGGTTTTTGATAAATTTCCAAAAGAAGCACAGTTGATTCAAAGAGATGATTTGAACAAAGCGTCAGTAGCAATTGAAGGAAAAGTTTATACCGAAAATCAAACAGATATTTCTCTCATTGTGTACAAAAACAAAAGCCCATTTTTCTACAAAAAACAAAAGTTACAATACGCTAATCAACCTTCTACTGCTGCATTCTCTTTTTCACCCATTATCAACGCCGAACTTTCGGAATATGACTTTAAAGTGTATTCTATTAGAAATAAAGACTCAGTTTTAGTTAAAGAAATTCATGAGGTTGTCTGTGGAGATAACATTATTGTTTATGGCCAGTCGAATGCACTTGCAAATCCAGAAGAAGAAATCAGTAAGTTTAATGATGAATTTCGTTATGGTAGAACTGCCCTGACTAACTTTGAGAAAAATGAATTTGTGTGGGTAATCTCAAAAAAATGGAATTCGTGGAGTGCTGGTCTGATTGGTTTAGAAATCCAGAAGCAACTAATCAGTAAATATAAAATTCCGATTGGTATCATTAATGGCTCCGAAGGAAATAAAAGCATTGATGATTTGAGCAATAGAGATGTGAATAATCATGCTAATATTTCTACAATTTATGGCCGTTTGCTCAAACGAAGCAAAGAACTTGGCTTGGATAAAACGGTAAGAATATTGGTTTGGAGACAAGGAGAAAGTGAAGCGATTGACCCAAACTACAAAAATGATTATGATAAGAAGTTTGATAAATTTAGGAAACAGTTGTATGAAGATTATCCCAACTTAAAAAAAATATACACTTTTCAAAATAACATCTACTTTGGTGGGAATGATTTCGCTGGGAATCTGCGGGAATACCAACGCACAATCAAAAGCCTTTATAATGATTGCGAAGTTGTATCGACATTTGGAACTACTACTTTTGATGGATTGCACTACAAATTGGAGGGTTATCTTCAAAATGGAAATGATGCTTCAAGATTAATTGCAAGGGATTTTCTTGGAAGTACTGAAAATGCAGAAATACAATCGCCAAACATCAAATCAGCATATTTTACAGAAAAGAGAGACAGTTTAATTTTAGAGTTCGATAAAAATCAGAAAATGGTTTTTCCAAAAGACGAGCCTAAAAAGAATGAAAATCTGCCATCTATCAATGCCAAAGATTATATTTATTTAGATGGAAAGGCTGGAATGGTTGAAAGTGGTGTTGGAGTTGACAATTACATTATTTTAAAACTAAAAAATCCTTCTGAAGCAAAAAAAATTACTTACACACCAGATAGATATACGACTGATTTTGTTACACTCCTTCCTGGAATTACGCAAATAAAAAATTCTAAAGGACTAATGGCATTGACCTTTAAAGATTTTGCCATAACAAATCCAAATAAAAATATAGTTATAAGTTTGATTGGTGAATGGGATACTATATCCAACAAAAGAGTTATTCTAAACTGGCAAAATCCTCAAGGGCTACACAACACTTATGTCATCGAAAAAGCACAAAATCAACCAAATGTATTCTACGAAATTGGGGAAGTTAAAGGAACAACTTTCACTGATAATAAAGTAAAAAAAGGAGTTAAATACTTTTATAGAATTAGGGTTAAAGAAAATAATTCTTACTCGCCTTATAGCAATATAACCGAAGTTTCGTATCAATTCCAAGTAGAAAATCAGGTCATTGAAATTACAAATGATGATATAAATCTTTATCCTAATCCTGTTGTCAAAAATAGTATACTGAATCTTTCTCCTTTGTTTGATATGCCGATTATTAGAATCAGAATCACTAATAATCAAGGTAAGACGGTTTATAATAAACAAAATCTGGATTCAGAGATTACTATTCAAACAAAGGATTTGGCTGAGGGGCAATATATTATTGAAGCCATTTTAGAGGATAATACAAAATTAATTAAGAAATTTGTTGTTCAATAAGTCAATAAACCACAATACTATTTTTGGATGTTACGTAAATTTTCGAAAAAACTTTGTCTTTTCCTTAGTCCACTCATTGTACTTATCATCGGGTATCTCATAACTGACCCTTTCAAAATTATCAGAACTTATGAGGCTTATCCTGATAACTTTGCCAAAAGTTTGAATCGTGACCGCATTTCAACCCAAATTTTTTTAAATAACAATCAACAATTCAAGTATAAATCCTTCATATTTGGAAGTTCACGGTCAAGTGTTTTTTATGCACGGGAATGGGGAAAGCATATCAATGACACTAATCCATATCATTTTGATGCTTCGTGTGAAACAATTTCGGGAGTTGCTACTAAACTTAAATATATAGAAGAAAAAGGCAATAAAATTGAAAATGTACTTTTTGTTTTTGACCGAAGCTTATTCAATTACGAACAAGATACTCTTGGAAGCGTTTTCGTACAAGATTATCGTGTAAGTGGACTGGATTGGTGGAAATATCACACAATTTTTGTTAATACTTATTTCTCGAAAGGCTTTTTTATAGCTTTTTATGATAACCTCATAACAGGAAATTTCAGAAATTACATGCGTCAGTTTTTGGAGTTTAGAAAAATAAACTACACTCCTGTGGTGAATGACTTTATTTTTACAAGTTATATAGAGCAGATAAAAAAAGATTCAGTAGGCTATTATAATCAGCCCGACTTCTTCTACACAAGAAGTAAAGAGAAAAACTTGCCTTTACCTGCTATCAAAGCTTACCAATTGAAGTATCTGGCAATGATCAAGAAAAGCTTGAAGAAAAATAACACAAAATTCAAGATTGTCTTAGGCCCAACTTATGACCAACATTATTTCAACCAACAAGATTTACAAACGCTCATCAAGTATTTTGGCAAAGAAAATATCTACGATTTTTCAGGAATCAATGAATATACAGAAAATATAGCCAATTACTACGAAATATATCATTATAAGCCTTCAGTAGCAAATGATATAATGAATAAAATTTATGCTACAAAGTAAGTTCTAAAGTAAATTTTACACCAAATTTTCTAACATTCGGCATATCAGTATATGTCAAACGGTGCATTGCTTCTACTCTAAGCACCTTAAAAATATTATTTATTCCATAACCCAATTCAACATATGGCTGGGTTCCAAGACTGCTAAATGGCATCGAATCATCAGAGGGGTTCATTTGTTGATTCTTTTCGGATAGCTGTCCAAGTAAGAATTTGCCAGTCGTAAAAGTTCTCCATTTTAACTTTTTTATCAACGGTACACGATTAAAAAATAAACCTTCAAAATCATGTGTATATCTGGCCGAAGCATAACGGTCACTTATAAATTCAAAGTTATTCATTAAATTGAATGAATTTCCAACAATAAAAATACTTTCATTGCCCAAGTGACTTTTAAGTAAAGGATATGGCACTGTGCCAAAAATTGCACCAACCTCTGCTTTATAATAGGTTTTACCTAAGTACCCTAAATTTAGCGTGTGGCTATATTTTGCCATTAATTTGTGGTAATTAAAATCGCTATTAAATATATTTCTTGCACCAAAGGCATACCTTAAAGTAATTGTTGGTGATTTTGTAGTGCCAAAACTTAGTCTTTCATTATCATTCACAATCGCCAGTTCATCACGAGCAAAAGTGACTTCTGACAGAAATTCTGATGTATTAAAATTTGTAATCAGTGGTGATGCTTCTCCAAGAGTTGGTTTTTCACGGTATGAAAAATCGTAAAGTGGGTCAAAGCTTCTTGTTCTAAAGCCCAAAGTCGTAAAAACGCCCTTAGATACCTCTCTCTGAAACTGAAAACGGTTTTCGGTTTCATAAAATGGTCGCATTAAAGTACCAAATCTCATATAAGCCGAAAAAATAGCTCCTAATCCTAAATCTTCATGACGTAAACCTACTTGTTCAATATCATTGGTATATTTATAACTTAATGTTGTCCATGGTTTTCTTGAAATAATTCGAGTCACTTCTCCACCCATTTTCCATGCTTCATCTTTTGTTCCATAAGCTAAATATCCTTGCAAAACCCATTTTCGACTGAACTCAAAATTAGTGCGTAAACCCAAACGCATTCTTACCCCTTCAACATCATTGATTGCTCCAGAATAAACTAAAGGGCCAAGCTCTATACCAGTATATATCTTTTTATAACCACTCGAAAAAAGTAATGCTAAATTGGTGTATCTTCTTACAATTGGCACATTTTTAATAGTGTCAATCATGGCATAAGCCATTTGTTCTTTTTCAGAAAACGGTTCAGGACGTACTTTTTGCCAGAAAGAACTATCATTTTCCTTAAAATCAGGTGCGATTTCGATGCCATTATCAAAAAACTTAGCTTCTTTTACTTTATCAGCTTCAATATCCTGATTATAATTCGTAAACTTCAGAAGCATTCCTGCCGAGTTTTTGGTCAATTCATTTACATCAACCAAAATTCGATTTTTTACAGGAAACCATACTTTACCAACGGGTTCAAGTTCTTGTTGAATTTTTATGCGTTCAACAAAATTCAAGTTGGCATCTTTCGTAATTGTAGCATCAATTTGAGCAATAGCCCATGATTCTTTATCAATCCAAATTGAGCCAGCAAAAGCCAAATCTTGCTTTCTTTTTGGTGTAAAATCAATTTTATAACAAAAATTATCACCAAAATAAGTACTATCGGCCAAATAATAATCGTAGATAAATTTCCAATCATCAGCAATCGGAGAGGCAAAGTTTTTATCCAAAACATTTACTTGATTGGTATAAAAATTATACTGCTGAAAAGAAGAACCAATTAATTGAGAAGTCAGACTTCCATCTGTAACTCCTACTCCTTTAATGTTGGTTTTTTCAATAACTTCTTTTGAAAGCCGAGGATTATTACGGTAATAATAATGCGAAACCGACTCAGAAATAAATGATGGTATCAAAACTTTGCCGTCATCATCAGTTAGTGTTCCAATTTCTTCAATAGCTTTATTTACTTTTTGAGTAATTCTCCTTTCTCGTAATTTTTCGCTGATTTTATTAAAATCCACTTCTATTTTATTGTAAGACTTATAATCAAACCCATCAATTTTCTTATAATTGTTTTCAGATTTGGCCGCAACTGCTTTTCTGATAATTCGATGAGCTGGATTTTCGCCAGCATAGACCTTTACTTCTTGTAAAAGGATTTCGGAAGGTTTAAGCTGAATAAAAATAGTTTGAGAAAGCGAATCTTTTGAAATAAAAAATGATTTTGAGAAATAACCGAGGCAGCTTACAAGCAGAGAGTCAGCAGGGATAGCACCGAGTTGAAACTGGAAATTGCCTTCAAAATCAGTATTTTTTCCGAGTGAAGTATTTTTTATATTTATCGAAGCAAAAGGTACAGGGTCTTGTGTAACAGCATCAACTACTTTACCTTTTATGAGATAAACATTTTGTGCGAGAGAAAATTGGGCTATAAATATAAAGAATACTATGTAAAATCTTTTCATTAATTTGTGCAAGTTCAACCGTAAAGTTTACTAACTGTCATTTAATTCAAAACGTAATTAGTAGAAGAAACGTTGCTTAATGCAAAGAAAAACACGCAAAAATCATATCAATTCATCGTTTATTTATGATATTCGTTTAGGAAATCACCTTTTGGCATAAACTCCAAATCATCAACTGGCTGATTGAAATAGTAAACCCAAGCATCGTAGGTTTTACCATCATTTTTAAGCTCTACTTTGGCTTTTTTTCTTACGTATTCCGAATGTGCAGGGTCCATCGGATTATACTCTTCGTATTTATCCAAAAACCCAAAGAGTTCATCTGGTTCACGTAGTTTATATAATTCACCCTTAACGCAATATTTTTCACCTTTCTCGCAAGGCACTATGCCTGGGTAGTAATCAACCATGTACATTTTACCGTCCATTTTAGCTTTGCCCATAAACTCAGCATGCTTATTTACCCAAGCATGTGAATCATTGTCGCCGTAGTCGCTTAAAAGCGTTCCATACACAAAAAGATACTCATTCTCAGTCATTGCCGTACTTAGAAATATTTCGAATATTTCCGATAAATAATGTTTTTAAAAGTATTGTAGATTGGTTATCGCCCAAACTTGAAGCAATTTTAAGATTTTTTTCGGCACTTTCAAAATCTCCTCCCCTAAATTCTAATTCCCCAATAAATCTTATGACGTCAGCATTTTTACCAAGAAACATTCGAGAGGCTCTTTTTAGTTCAAAAAGTGCGGTTTTATAGTCTTCGAGCATATAGAAACAATTTGCCTTCTGCAAATAAGCTTCGGCAATCGAATTATCTATGCGTAAAGTTTTTTCAAAATCGTTGAGGGCTGCCTCCCAGTTCTCAAAATAATAGTGGCATTTTGCTCGATAAAAATAGGCGGTTGCTGACTTGGGATATTCGCTGACTACTTTATCGAAATAACGGAAGGCCTTTACGCAGTCTTCTTGGTTGAACAATTCAATTCCTTCCTGAAAAAGTGATTCATCTCTTTCTTGGTCAGAAATATCATTCCCCAGTCTGATTCGCAAATAGATGTAAATCAAAAACGGTATGCCAATGAGCATTACCTCCATTTTCTTACAAATTTATAAGTTCTTCTTTGGTCTTTTTCGGCAAACTTTTTACCACAATTTCATAGGATTCATCAATCCATTCACGTAGAAGGGCATCTTTTACTCGGCCGTTGGTTTGCACCATATTCCAATGCTGTTTGTTCATGTGGTAAGCTGGCAAAACAGCATCATTTTCGGCTCTTAATTCTTGGTTTTTCTCGGGTAAATTTTTCAGACTGATTCTCTCAAAATCGAAACCAGTAAGAGCAAACATCTTTCCCATTACTTTATAAACAAGCGTATCTGGGCCGAAAGGTAATTCTTCGGTTACGCCCTTTTTTGACAAGCAATACTCTCTAAAATTCTCTAAATCCATCAGTAAATAGAAATTACGAATTATTCGATTTACGAATTACGAATGATTCTCCGTAACAAATATAGGTCAAGACTACTTTATTAACGAGTTGCACAACGTGTTACCATGATTATCAAACAAACCAAAAACATCAAAATTGATATTTTATTGATTCCGTGCATCATTTTTAAATTGAAACTGTGCGGATACTTGCCGTCCTTGTCTTTTTGAAAAATTCGGAAGAAATAACTAAAAACAGGCCCAATTGAAAAAAACTCTTTTATTTTATTAAGCATCATGATATAATTTTAATTGGTTTTCTATTCGATTTTAATATGATGAACTACTCTGCATATTCGAGCACCTCTTGCTCAAACCAACGACCATCTTCTTTTATCAACTCAATCAATTCATCAACTGCGTTATCGGCATGAACTGATTTTTTCATCACAGTCTGTCCACGATAAAGAGCAATTTTGTCCTTCCCAATGCCCACATAGCCATAATCTGCATCAGCCATTTCACCTGGGCCATTTACTATACACCCCATGATTCCAATTTTCACTCCTTTGAGGTGGTCAGTGCGTTTTCGTATCATAGCGGTTGTTTCTTGCAAATCAAATAAGGTTCGACCGCATGAAGGACAACTGATATATTCTGTTTTACTCATGCGAGTACGAGCAGCTTGCAAAATTCCGAACGATGTACTATTTACGGTTTTCAGTCTCTCAAGTTTTTCCTCTTTATTTTCCAAATTTGGTAAACCAACCATTATGCCGTCACCAAAACCTTCAATTAAAACTCCACCAAAATCAGTCGCAGCAAAAAGCTGAAAATCGCTTTCTGAAATTGCCTCGTAATCTTTACTTAAAATTACTGGATTTTTGATAGAAAACTTCAAAATCTGGAAATAAAAACTTCTCAATTCGACCATTGCTGCAGCATTTTTGGCTTTTGCAATGATAACCGCATTTTTGTATGATTTTATGTGTTCTACAAATGCTGGGGTTAAATCATCCAAACCTACTTCTACAAAATTGATTGTTTGATGTAATTGTTTCGCTGGATTGAAAAATTCTTCAACAGTAAACAATGGTAGCTTATTTTGTAAATCTGATTGTGCTTGCCAAACTTCGTAGTCAATAATTTCTTTCAAGCCATTTGGCAACATAAACGGCACAGTTTTCTTGCCCGAGTAAATATAGTCAGCTCCCAAATCGTTCATTCTCCACTTATCGGGCAAAGGCAAATAAAAATGTCCGATTGGTTTTAAATCATCATGAGCCTCAACATCAATTTTTGAGTAATCTGCAATAACTCTTGGAACATTCAAGGCTCCAAAATTACCAACTTCAAAAGTTTCTCTGCGGCTATAACTGTAAGGGTTAATTGGAGAAACTTCTGATCTTTGAATAAACTTATCTGCATCTGCTTTCGCTCTAAAATCGGCACTTTTTGTAATTAAGGAGCGAGCTACTGGAGCTTCAAACTCAGGGTCTTCTGTCAGACTTACACGAACTGTATCGCCTAAACCGTCTTCCAAGAGTGTCCCGATTCCCATTGAAGATTTTATTCTACCATCTTCACCTTCACCAGCTTCGGTCACACCCAAATGTAATGGATATGGTTTTAGCTTTTCTTCCTCCAATCTTTGCACCAAAAGTCGATAAGCCTGCACCATTACTTGTGGGTTCGATGATTTCATTGAAATAACTATATTAAAATAGTTTTCATCTTCACAAATACGCAAAAACTCTAAAGCAGACTCAACCATTCCGAGTGGCGTATCGCCATAGCGACTCAAAATTCGGTCAGAAAGAGAACCATGATTCGTACCAATTCGCATTGCTGTTCCGTATTCTTTACAAATTTTTACAAGTGGTAAAAATCGTTCTCTGATACGCTCTAATTCTACCTGATAGCTTTCTTCGGTATAGTCAATGACTTCAAAACGCTTTTTATCGGCATAATTTCCTGGGTTAATCCTTACTTTTTCTACAATTCGAGCAGCCAATTCTGCTGCATTTGGTGTAAAGTGAATATCAGCAACAAGAGGTGTATTATAGCCTCTTTTTCGCAATTCATTTTTTATATTTTCGAGATTCTGAGCTTCTTTTACACTCGGAGCTGTAATACGAACCAACTCACAACCGCTTTCAATCATGCGTATTGTTTGCTCAACCGAACCAATGGTGTCCATTGTGTCAATGGTTGTCATTGATTGCACTCGAATCGGATAATCTGAACCTAAATACAAATCACCAATCTTTACTTGGTTCGTGATTCTACGAGAATATTCAGTAAGCGAATTACAGTATTTTTTTTGCGATGCTGATAACATAAACAAGTTTTTATAACCCAAAAAGTCAAATTCGACTCCGTAGATTTATGCTGATTTTATTTGCAAATTTAGTTATGAATATAACTATTATTACGATAGAAAGGTTGAAAATTTGTCAACTATTCTTTTTGTAGTCGTATTTTGGTATTTTTTTGGTAATTTTGCAGATATTTTGATAATTGAATGATTGTTACTGAAAATAAATTACCTGTCATGGAGGCGTTTTACACGCTACAAGGCGAAGGTTTTCATACGGGAAGGGCAGCGTATTTTATTCGTTTGGGCGGATGCGATGTGGGTTGTGTCTGGTGTGATGTAAAAGAATCGTGGGATGCTTCTATTCATCCACAATTTACTGTCGGGCAAATTGTTGACGAAGCGAAGCAATTTAAGGGTAGATTGGCGGTAATTACGGGCGGAGAACCTTTAATGTATGATTTAGGTGAACTAACGAAGGCTTTAAAAGAAGCAGGTTTTCAGACAAATATTGAAACTTCTGGAGCTCATCCAATGTCAGGGCATTGGGATTGGGTTTGTTTTTCACCGAAAAAATTTAAAGAAGCCCACCCAAGTATTTTTGAGCAAGCTAACGAATTAAAAGTGATTGTGTATAATAAATCAGATTTTAAGTTTGCTGAAAAATATGCCAAACTCGTAAACAAAGACTGCCAGCTTTTGCTTCAACCAGAATGGAGTAAAAAAGACACTATGCAACCTTTGATTGTAGATTATATAAAAGAGAATCCAGAATGGCGAATAAGTTTGCAAACGCATAAGTATTTGGAAATACCGTAAGAATTTACGAATGACGAGTTTTAATAAGGGTAAACCAATTAAAATATAATCGTTGTTCGTAATTCTACATTCATCATTCCATTATCTTTCCATGCGTGGCTTTGATGATTGGCTTTAGCAGAAATGGTAGTTTTTTAAGCGTAGATATAGCCAAATTTGAGTTAAACTCATCACCGAAGAGTTTTTGAAGTTGACGGCCACGCCAAAGACGATTTTTGAAATTTTTATTCCATTCTTCCGTATAATTTCCTTCTAATTCTTCTCTGTTTATCTTTTTTTGCAGGAAATCACCAATTAATTTAGAAGCAATAACTCCCGCTCGAATAGCAATTGACATTCCGTTTCCGGCCAATGGGGTAATTAGCCCTGCGGTATCGCCTACCATCAAAATATTCTTATGAACAGCCGATTTTGGTGTAAAAATGATTTCATTGATGACAAGCGGACGATCGAATAAAAACTCAGCATTTTGAAAAATATCAGACAAAAACGGATTCTGACACATAATATCTAACTCCATTTCATGTACTCCTCCACTCTGTTTTACATTATTTCTATCAGAAAGATAACATAAACAATATTTATCATCTTCAATGGCCGAGATACCGCAGTAGCCTCCATTAAAATTATGGAGTGCTATTAAGTCTTTCGGAAAGTCGTATTTGATATGGTATTTTACACCTATAAATGCTTGCTTTTGTGCAGGAAATTGTCTGAATAATGATTTATCAAGTTTCCCTCTTTTCCCGTAAGAACCTATAACAACTTTTGTTTCAAAAGTCTGACTGGCGTTTGTTTCTACAAAAAAAGTTTCATTGATTTTTTGAATGTCATCAACAAAAGTATTTAGTAAAAAAGTCACACCTAAGCTTTTTGCAATTTTGTACAGTTCATTGTCAAGCGTGTAGCGACTTAAACCAAAACCACCCATTTGTAGGGTAGTTTCGAGACTTTTACCTTTAATTGATGTTAGTTGAAAACGATTGATGTTTGTAGCACCCAATAAAGTTAAATCTAAACCAATATCTTCTAAGAATGGCTTAACCTCGTTCGATACATATTCACCACAAACTTTGTTGAATGGATAAGCATATTTTTCAACGACAAGCACATTGTATTGTTTTTTTGCGAGTTGAATGGAAGAAATCAAGCCGCCAAGTCCACCGCCAACAATAATGACATCGTAATTCATATTTTATTTTTTATATCGAAGTGAAAGTGCATTTTTTCCAACGATTTTACCCAGCTCTTCGCCTTGCTCAATTCCATCTCTGAAATGAATTCCTCCATAAACCCTTGACATACTGCATTCTTTTGCTGCAGACCAAAATGAAGTAAAACTTTTAGGTGGTCCAACAAAATATTTTGAATAATCAATAAAACTTAAATTATCACCAATTTTTGAGGTAAGAACAGTTGCCATAGTAGAAGATTGTGCCGAATGTCCTGAAGGGAACTCAGGAAATGGAGGCGTAAGTAAAGCTGGTTCCCACTGATTATCAATGTATTTTTTGATGTATGCAATTGGACGAATCAAATTCTGTTGATATTTTATTCGCCAAGTAACAATAAAAGCATCACTAATAGCAATTGACAAATTACTAAATAATTCGGCTGCACTTGCCAAATCAACAGGTCTTTGCTTTAGAACTTGGGTCAAAATCGACATCGAATGTCCAGGTGCAGTATATGTAAAAGTAGCGGCATCGTCCCAAAAATTGGCAATTTGTAATTTCTCACTGTTGGGCACAACCTGCTTTGAAATATCATATACCTCTTTGGCCATTTTATAAAAAAGGGAGTTTGGGTATATCGAAAATTCGACTTTCGGTTTTATATCAATCTCTTCTTGATTTTTGGCAATAAAAGCACGATTCTCTCCCCATTTTGGGTGAAGTGGGCCTGTATTCTCTAAATCTGCCACACGATTTATTTCAAAGCATGATTGACAAATTGGTAATTTATAGGCCATATTATAAGTTCTAAGAAATGACTGATGCCCACCATCATTCTTGGAATATTCATAAATCCAAAAGGCAATTTTTGCACCATAAAGCTTTGATTTCTTCATGGCATCAGGCGAAAGTTGACGAGCAAAATGAGCATTGACCGAATCGTTGAGGGCATAAACTTTTTCCATCCATATATATGGAGCAGAAATAAAAAATTTGTCAACAAGCTTAAAAACTGCCGAATTCAAAGCAACCGCAGGATTGAAAAAGCGACCATCAATATTTAAGCTATCAGGACGATGAAATTCTTGTATTTGGTCAGAAAGTGAGATATTCTCTAAATTCGCAGGCAAAATAGATTCATAAGCGGCCAAGTTGATGTAAGCCATATTTCGTGAGGCAACATTGGGGCTATACCCTTGCGTCTGTTCGACTAATTCAAAAATCAACTCATGCCATTTTACCAACAAATCTGAATTTGAGTAATCATAAACTCTCGTCGGCTCAACTTTTGTCGGAGTAGGATTACCCACTTGAGTATTTTCAGTTATTGGTTCTTCTCCCAATTCATCAGCTTTTGCAGCCTTCTCGGTTTTTATAACTTTCTCGGGCAAAGCCTTTGGTTTTTCCTTCGTAGTAGTTGGTGGTGTAGTTTTTTTTGCAGGCGTAGATTTGGTCTGAGCTTGACAAAGTGAAATACTAAAAAAAATAAATATTAGGGACAGTATTTTACGCATATTAGAATTCTTTTTTTAGTTTAGCTAAAGTTTTGGGTATAAAAATCGCCATTTTTGAGCAATTATAAGCTACAAATTTAATTTATTTCTTCACTTAAAAAAAATCGACGTAATTTAGAGCCACGAAAAATAACATCATCACTACAATGCCCGCAAAAAAACTTTTTCTGTTGGATGCAATGGCTCTTATTTATAGAGCTCACTTTGCTTTTATCAAAGCCCCTCGTATCACCTCAACTGGCCTAAACACAAGTTGTGTATTTGGTTTTGCCAATGCTATTTTGGAAGTTATCCAAAAAGAAAAACCAACGCACATTGGTGTTGCCTTCGACTTGCCAGGAGGAACTTTCAGAAACGAGTGGTTTCCTGAATATAAAGCCAATCGCCAAGAACAACCTGAAGATATAACAATTGCGATACCTTATGTAAAAAAATTGGTTGAGGCAATGGATATTCCGTTATTAATGCTCGCTGGCTACGAAGCCGATGATATAATTGGAACGATTGCCAAAAAAGCAGCTCAACACGATTTTGAGGTATTTATGATGACGCCTGATAAAGATTATGGGCAATTGGTTGAGGAGCATATTTATATGTATAAACCAGCAATTTTTGGTAAAGATGCCGAAAAGTTGGGCGTAAAAGAGGTTTGCGAAAAATGGGGCATCGAACGCCCCGAACAAGTAATTGACTTGCTTGGTTTAATGGGCGATGCCGTTGATAATATACCTGGTGTGCCTGGAGTTGGTGAAAAAACTGCTGCAAAACTGATAGCTTCTTATGGTTCAGTGGAAGGTCTGTATGAAAATATCGATAAATTGACTGGTAAAATTGCCGAAGCCATCAAAAACAACAAAGATCAAGCATTTTTATCAAAAAAACTGGCTCGTATTGAGTTAGATGTTCCGATTGATTTTGATGAAGATTTCTTGAAAATCAGTTCTCCAAAACCCGAACTCATGTCGCCTTTGTTGGATGAATTGGAGTTTAGAACGCTTCGCAAAAGATTATTACCAAACGAACCACAAGAATCTTTTGCTAAAACATCGACAACAAATGTTTCATCAAATACAACGCCTCCTGTAAATGCCTTAAAAGCAAAATCTGGCACCCAGATTTCGATGTTTGAGGCGATGGCTGCTCCTTCAAATGCGACAACCGTCGAACTTTCAAGTACCGCACAAACACCATTTGAAGAGGAAGAAGAATTACAATTTAGAGCAAATTCTGTAAAAGATACCATTTTGAATAAAGTGCATGAGTATCATTTGATGGACACTCCTGCTCTACGCAAAAGTTTAATTCAATATTTAAGTAATCAAGATGAATTTTGTTTTGACTCAGAAACAACCTCGGTTGATGCCGTTGATGCTGAAATTGTTGGACTTTCGTTTGCTTATTATGCTGGAGAAGCATTTTATGTACCAATTCCGAGCGACCAAGCTGAAGCTCAATTAATAATGAATGAGTTTAAGGATGTATTTGAAAATGAGTCGATTACAAAAATCGGACAAAATATCAAATACGATTTAATGGTGTTGAAAAACTACGGAATTGTATTAAAAGGTAAAATGTTTGATACAATGCTCGCTCACTACATTATCGAGCCAGAACAACGCCACGGAATGGATTATTTGGCAAATGTTTACCTTAACTATGACCCAGTTTCAATCGAAACTTTGATTGGTAAAGGAAAGGCACAAGGAAGTATGCGAGATGTGGCAATCGAAAAAATCAAAGAATACGCTGCCGAAGATGCTGATATTACGCTACAATTAAAACAAATTCTTGAACCAAAATTGGCCGATTCGCAACAACAAAAACTACTCGAAAATGTAGAAATGCCTTTAGTAGATGTATTAGCGAACATGGAAATGGAAGGCGTAAGAATTGACATGAATGCTTTGCATGAAATGTCAAGCGTGCTTGAAATTGATGTAAAACAAATTCAGTCTGATATTTTCACACTGGCTGGACAAGAGTTTAATGTAGCTTCACCGAAACAACTTGGCGAAATTCTTTTCGATAAACTCAAACTCGATAGCAAAGCCAAGAAAACCAAAACTGGACAATACGCAACAGGCGAAGACATCCTTTCAAAACTCGAAAACGACCACGAAATTGTTCGTAAAATATTGGATTTTAGAGAGTTAGTAAAACTCAAAAATACATACGTTGATGCTCTGCCTTCGCTGGTTTCAAAGAGAACTGGACGTATTCATACTTCTTATAACCAAGCCGTTGCCGCAACGGGGCGTTTGAGTTCAACGAACCCAAACTTACAAAATATCCCGATTCGTACACCACGTGGACGAGAAATTAGAAAAGCATTTGTGCCTCGAAATGAGGAATATGTCATTCTTTCGGCCGATTATTCGCAAATAGAGCTTCGAATAATGGCAGCATTTAGTGGTGACGAAAGTATGCTCGAAGCATTCAATCAAGGTATAGATATTCACTCAACAACGGCATCTAAAGTTTTTAAAGTTGGTCTTGCTGACGTAACTTCTGATATGCGTAGAAAAGCTAAGATGGTCAATTTTGGCATTATTTATGGTATTTCGGCCTTTGGTTTGTCACAACGGCTCAACATTCCTCGGGGCGAAGCCAAAGATATTATTGATGCGTATTGGGTAGAATTTCCGAAAATCAAACAGTTCATGGACGATACTATCAATAAGGCCCGTGAAATGAAGTTTGTCGAAACAATTTTGGGTCGTCGCCGATATTTGCGTGATATAAACTCACAAAATATGACTGATAGAGGTTTTGCCGAACGAAATGCTATCAATGCTCCAATTCAAGGCTCAGCAGCTGATATGATAAAAGTCGCCATGATAAATATTCATGACTTCATGAAACAAGAGAATTTAAAATCACGCATGATTTTGCAAGTGCATGACGAACTTGTTTTTGATGCTCATCGCTCAGAAGTCGATTTCTTGAAAACAAAAGTGGATGAATTGATGTGTAGTGCAATTCCGATGTCAGTAAAAATGGAAACAGGAATGGGCATAGGAGAAAACTGGTTGGAAGCACATTGATTTTTATTTAACGATTTTTACTGATGAATACAGCAATAATTATCCTCGCTGCGGGGGCATCTTCTCGAATGGGAGCTCCCAAACAACTTTTACTGGTCGATAGTAAAACACTTATCAAACGTATCTGCGAAACTGCTATGGACACACCTTGCCACCCAATTGTAACGGTTTTAGGTGCAAATCGCAACCTGATTCGCAAAGAAACCGACCGAATGCCGATAACCGTAATTGATAATCCACAATGGGAAAATGGTATGTCGAGTTCGATAAAAATGGGTTTAGCAGGTGCTTACATGACCGAAAAAGCCATTGAAGCCGCTATTTTTCTTACCGTAGATATGCCATATGTAAATGCTGAATTAATCAATAAAATGATTGAAAAGGCTGAATCTGACGAAAAAATTGAGATTGTGGCATGCAAATACGACAGTCAGATGGGCATTCCTGTTCTATTCAAACGCACGTTATTTACTGATTTACTCGAACTAACTGGCGATGAAGGAGCGAAAAAAGTCGTGATGAAAAACAAGGATAAAACAGCTTTTATTGATTTCCCTGAAGGCAAATTAGATTTGGATACCATCGACGAATATCGCAATTTTGTGTCAAATTATAACTCGAATTAATGAAACGCTTAGGTTTTTATATAGCTTTACCATTCATATATTTTATCTCGTACCTACCATTTAGTATTTTATATCTGATTTCAGATTTTTTATACTTATTAGTTTATTACGGAATTGGCTATCGAAAAAACGTTGTTAGGCAAAATTTACAACGCAGTTTTCCAGAAAAATCAACCGCTGAATTACTAAAAATCGAAAAGGATTTTTATAAATATATCGTAGATTTCTTTTTGGAAATGCTCAAATGTGTAACTATCAGCCAAAAAGAATTAAAAAAACGTTGGAGTATAGAAAATGATGCGATTCTTGATGAATTATTGTCAGAAAAACACAATATTATCGTTACAGCTGGGCATTTTGGTAATCACGAATTAGCTAATTTAGCTTTGTCGTTCTTAATAAAGTACAGAGTAAAAGCGGTTTACAGACCTTTAAACAATAAATTTTTCGATGATTTCTTTCTCAATTTCAGAGAAAGATATGGCAGCATTATGATTTCGATGGCAAACGCATCCAAAGAAATTGCCAAAACCGAAAATTTCAATTATGCTTTTTTTCTTGTCAACGACCAATCTCCCCCACCCGAGCGTTCTTATTGGACAACATTTTTGAATCAAGAAACTGGTTTTTTTACAGGCATAGACCGTTTCGCACGGCAGTATGATATGCCAGTTGTTTACATGTGTATCGATCGTTATGCAAGGGGAAAATACAAAGTCAATGTTGAGTTAATAACAAAAACACCAAATACTCTTCCCGAAGGTGAATTATTGGAAATCCACGCACGAAAACTTGAACGAGACATTAAGGCCAATCCTTCCATTTGGTTTTGGTCACACAAGCGTTGGAAATATACCAAAGTAAATGGCGAAATTGTACCTGTAAGCTACAAAAAATGAAAACAACTAAATTCCTCCTGTTAAGATTTTCATCAATCGGTGATATTGTGCTAACTACACCCGTAATTCGGTGCATAAAAACACAATATCCCGATGCCGAAGTACATTTTGCTACAAAAAAACAATTCAAAGTATTGGTTGAAAATAACCCTTTTATCGACAAATATTTTTTATTAGAAAAATCTTTAAATCCATTTATAAAAACCTTACAATCAGAAGATTATGATTATGTAATTGATTTACACAACAATCTTCGGACTTCAATTATCAAACTAAGACTTGGCAAAAAATCTTTCAGTTTCGATAAACTCAATTTTAAAAAATTGCTTTTGGTGAATTTAAAAATCAATCAAATGCCTGAGGTTCATATAGTTGACCGATACTTAGAAACGGTCAAAGATTTAGGCATTAACAATGACTTAAAAGGGCTCGATTATTTTATTCCTGAAAAAGACAAAGTACAGATTAATGAATCTTACGTTGCGTACGCCATTGGTGGCCAGCATTATACAAAAAAACTTCCCACTAACAGAATCATCGAAGTTTGTCAGAAAATAAATGGAAAAATAATGCTTTTGGGCGGAAAAGAAGATAGCCAAGCCGCTCATGAGATTGAAAAAGTACTCGGAGATAAAATTATCAACGCCTGCGGAAAATATAATTTGAATCAATCTGCCTCACTCGTTCTGCAAGCCGAGTACGTCATTACGCACGATACTGGATTGATGCATATTGCTTCTGCTTTAAAGAAAAAAGTGATTTCGATTTGGGGAAATACCGTTCCCGAATTCGGAATGTATCCCTACTTGACAGAGTTCAAAATTATCGAAAACAAGGAGCTTTCATGTCGCCCTTGTTCAAAAATTGGTTACAATAAATGTCCCAAAGGACATTTTAAGTGTATGAATGACCTAAACTTAGATTTCTGAGCAATAAAACTTCAATTTTCATCTTAATTTATAGCAATATCGTCTCCAAATTGCAATTTTGATAAGGTTTTAAAGGTGTTTCTCACTATTTTTGTTAAAACATCTTAACCTTCATCATTCATGAAAAAAATCTATCTTATCGCCTTTAGTAGCTTTATTTCTTTTTGTTCTTTCTCTCAAAAAATCATTAATCGTGACCCTCAAATTGAGGCACTCGTGAGTCAAATTTCAAGCGATAGTTTAAAGAAATTCGACGAAAAACTGGTTTCATTTGGTACTCGAAGCACTCTTTCAACAACAACTGATACAAAACGTGGTATTGGAGCATCTCGACTTTGGGTTTTGAGTAAATTTCAAGAATTTGCCAAAACATCAGAAGGTAGAATGACAGCGGTTCTCGATACTTTCACACTTCAACCAGACGGACGAAGAATTGACAAAACAATTGCGATGGCAAACGTAATGGCGACTTTGAAAGGCACTGACCCAAACGATGACCGAGTTTTTATGGTAAGTGGACACATTGACAGCCGTGTAACTGATGTGATGAATCGAGAATCCGATGCTCCAGGTGCAAATGATGATGGCAGTGGAACTGTGGCAGTTATCGAATTGGCTCGTGTGATGGCTAAATCTAAATTTCCGGCAACAATAATTTTTGTTGTGGTCAGTGGCGAAGAACAAGGTTTACTCGGAGCAAATTATTTGGCAGAAAAAGCATTGAAACAAAATTGGAATTTGGAGGCTTTGTTGAATAATGACATCATGGGGTCAAATAATTCTAACGAAACAAATATCATTGATAATACACGATTAAGAATTTTCAGCGAAGGACTTCCAGCTTTTGAAATGGATAAAAAAGTAGGTGCGATTCGTCAATATGGAGTAGAAAATGATGGGAAAGCACGTCAATTGGCACGTTATGTAAAAGAAACTGGCGAAAGATATGTCGATAATCTTGAAATTGTGATGATTTACCGAAACGATCGTTTCTTGCGTGGCGGTGACCACACTCCATTTGTTAATCGTGGGTTTGCAGCAGTTCGTCTTTCGGAAATGAACGAAAATTTCTTGCACCAACACCAAGACCTTAGAGTTGAAAAAGGTGTGGAATATGGTGATTTAATAAAATTTATGGATTTTGAATATCTTCGTAAAAATACTTGTGTAAATCTTGCATCGTTGGCCAATCTCGCAAAATCGCCTTCTATGCCCCAAGATGTAATTTTAGATGTAAGAGGTTTGGGAAACTCAACCAACTTAAATTGGAAAGCACCGAAAGCAGGTAAAGTAAAAGGTTATTATGTTTTGATGCGTGAAACTGCAATGCCTTATTGGCAGAAAAAGTTTTTCACCACAAACTTAAAAATTTCACTTCCTTACTCAAAAGATAATTATTTCTTTGCCGTTCAGTCGGTTAGTGAAGATGGAAATGAAGGCTTGCCAGTTTTACCAAGAGTTGGGCTACGCAATGCTGGCGAGTGATTTAGAATAGTCCACGGTCTAACAAGTCCACAGTAAATTACAGTTTGACGTTTTAAATACAGATTCAAAGTATATATTTCTATAAAAATTTGATAAAATCATAAAAAATCGACTCTTTCGGGTCGATTTTTTATTTTTATAACTTAAACCTTTCTCTAAAATGGAAATTATTGCCAAAATTTTAGTCGGATTAGTAGCTATTGAACATTGTTATATTCTTTGGCTCGAAATGTTTGCTTGGACAACCAAAGCACCACAAGTCTTTAAAGGACTCAAAAAGGAACTTTTTGAACCAACCAAAGCACTTGCAGCTAACCAAGGTCTTTATAATGGTTTTTTGGCCGCCGGTTTATTTTGGTCTTTATTGATTGAAAATCACGCATGGTCGATTTATGTGGCTGTATTTTTTCTTAGCTGTGTAATCGTTGCAGGAATTTATGGAGGTTTAACTGCTGGGAAAAGAATCTTTTATGTACAAGCAGTTCCTGCAATTTTAGCTTTGATTGCGGTTCATTTGTAAAGTTTTCTCTAATTTGTCTTGATACTAAAAATAGTTGTGCATTACATTACCAAATTGCAGCACAAAAAAGAAAATGCCCACCAAACGGTAGGCATTTTGACTTATGGAGTACAACAAAACCACAATAAAAGTACGGTTTGAACCGCAATTGTGATTTTGTCACAAAAATATGAATATTTTATGCTTCTACCAACGATTCGTCGTGTTGAGAAATATCTAAGCCAACTTTTTCGTCAGCCTCAGTTACACGAAGTGGTAAAATTAAATCTGTGATTTTCAACATTACAAACGACATCGCAAAAGCAAATACTGAAACAATTACTAAAGCAATTACGTGGTTGATGAATAATTTTGACTCACCGAAGAATAAACCTTGGTCAACAACAGCAGCGTTGATTCCTTTGTTAGCAAACACACCTGTTAACAACATACCAACCATACCACCAACACCATGGCAAGGGAATACATCAAGTGTATCATCCAATGCAGTTTTAGTTTTAAGGTGAGCTAAGTAGTTAGAAATCAATGAAGAGATTGTACCGATAAAGATAGCGTGAGGGATTGTTACAAAACCAGCACCAGGTGTGATAGCAACTAAACCAACAACTACACCAATACAGAATCCAAGAGCAGAAACTTTCTTACCATTTGCAGCATCAAGTAGTACCCAAGCTAAACCAGCAGCAGCAGCAGCAGTGTTGGTTGTAGCGAAAGCCGAAGCAGCCAATGTACCAGCACTAAGAGCAGAACCTGCGTTGAAACCGAACCATCCGAACCATAATAAACCTGTTCCGAGTAATACATAAGGAATATTTGCTGGAGGAAGGAAGCTACCCTCTACGTGTGTACGACGACGTTTCAAGTAAATTGCACCAGCCAAAGCAGCCCAACCAGCTGACATGTGTACTACAGTACCACCAGCAAAGTCAAGAACACCCATTTTGAAAAGGAAACCTTCTGGGTGCCATGTCCAGTGAGCCAAAGGAGCATATACAAAGATACTGAACAAAATAATGAACAATACGTACGATTTGAAATTGATACGCTCAGCCAATGAACCAGTTACAAGAGCTGGAGTAATTACGGCGAACTTTAATTGGAAGAATGCAAATACTACTAATGGAATAGTTGGAGCAAGTGACCACGGTTTGCTTTCTAAAACACCAGCAAACATGAAGTGAGTCATTGGATTTCCAACAAAACCTCCGATTGATTCTCCAAAAGCAAGGCTATAACCTACTGTTACCCAAAGTACAGAAATTACACCCATTGCAATAAAACTTTGTAACATTGTAGAAATAACGTTCTTTGTATTTACCATTCCACCGTAGAAATAAGCTAATCCAGGTGTCATGATTAATACTAAGGCTGTACTAACGAGCATCCAAGCAGTATCGCCAGAGTTAATTCCTTCTGTAACAATTGTTGAAGGCACTGCGGGTAGCAATAAAGCAACCACAGCAAGCACTAACAAAATAATCAGGGGAAGCGGGTTTTTACGCATAGTGATTTGAGGTTTAAATGTTGTACAAAAAATAAGTATTGGTTTAGGTTAATTAAAATCTTAGAATTTGAAGATTAATGCTCCACCGAAAGTAGATTGAGAATTTTTAGTAAAATTACCATCTTTATCTTCAAATTGACCTTCACCCGATTTAGCTTTAGCATAGCTATCTAAACGGAACTCTGGTTTGAACAATAAGTTATCAGAGATAATTACATTTCCTGTTAAAGTAAATGAATTAACAGAGGTACCTTCACCGTCAGCATTTAACAATGCACGAGCACCATCTTTGTTATTAAAGTTTTCGTAACGAACACCCAAACCGAATTTATCAGAAACTGACAATTGAGCGTAAACGGCTGCACCACCCCAAGTTTTCTTATCTTGTGTACCATAAGCGGCATTCACACCTAATAAGAATTTCTCAGTGATTTGATATGAAGTTGTCAAATCAAAAATTGAATAATACGATTTTGTATCAACACCTTCGTCGCTACCCAACCAGTTTACATACAAGTTCCAACCTTCTGCTGGTGAAACATAAAATTGAGCCATAGTTCCAAGTTTGCTATTATTATCATCTTTCGAGTCAATACCATTTACTAAACCAAACGTTAATGATGATTTAGCTGAGGTAGCTACCGTAGCTTTCAAACCAGTGTGGTAGAATGGGCCATTGTTGAAAAGATTTGATAGTGAATAATTGTAATTAACTGGAGCATCAATTACTTCATAACCGATGTGAGTACCCCATTGACCAGCCGTGATTGATAATTTGTCAGTTGCTTTCCAAGTTAAGTAAGCTTGTTTGATAGCTAAAGCAGTACCTGTTGCTTCTTTGCCACCCACTAATACACGACCTAAAGCATTTCCATAATTACCTAAGTCTCCATGATTGCCAAATGTCAAATCAATAACTCCATCAACCTTGTCAGTAGAGTAACTCATTTTTGTTTGAGCCAAACCAAGTTGGAATTGTCCAACCTTTTGGTCGAATGCTCTTTCGTAACCAGAAACACCTAAATTTGATTTAGATTTTGGTGCATTTAAGTTTCCAAAAAAGTAAGTATCTACATATCCTGAAAACGTGAATGGACTTTTCTTTTCTTCTGGTTTTGTTGTAGCATCTTGAGCAAATACGTTTACTACTGTAAACAATGAAAGTACGGTAAAAAATGATTTTCTCATAATTTTCTTTGGTTTAATTAATCATTGCTTAGATTTAATTCTCATGCAAATCTTCTATAAAAATTAATTAAATCCAAATATTAAGTATAAAAAAATCCAATATTTTTAAAATTTTTATCAAAAACACATTTTATATGTTTTAAAATCAAACTATTTATAGAAATAATTATATTTTATATATAAACAAATATTATTCTGACTTTATATCGTTTTAACAAATTATATTCTGAAATACAATTTTATCTTTATATTGTACAATTTCAAGAATTGAACACAAAAAAGCCCCAAATCAGAAAATGAAATTGGGGCTTAATTTAGTAATATATACTTATGCTTTTACTCACTTTTAAGATAAGCATTATGCTTCGGCATGAAGCCATGCTTTTTTAGCAAGTAAAGTCTCGTCATCTTCTTCGTGGTCTGGGTCAGGCACACAACAATCAACTGGACAAACCGCTGCACACTGTGGTTCTTCATGGAATCCATGACACTCAGTACACTTATCCGACACAATGTAATAGAATTCATCAGAAACAGGAGTCATTGGGTCTTTACCGCCAATTACAGTTCCGTCTTCTAATTCAACTTCTGTGAGTTTTGTTCCACCAGCCCAAGTCCATTCTACACCGCCTTCGTAAATTGCAGTATTCGGACATTCTGGTTCGCATGCACCACAATTGATGCACTCGTCAGTAATTATGATTGCCATACTCTCTCTATATATTTAATAGTTTACTAAACTTTAAACAAATATAAGGCTTCAAAGTTTCAGTTTACTTGTATTTTTGTAAGATTTTATAAATGAACAACAATTTTCTAAAAATAATGCAATATAAAAAACATATTATTACATTTTCCAAACTTGGCGATTATATTACACAAAACTTAGACACTGATGCTCTGAAACCACTATTTTGGTCGGCAAGAAATGAAAATGGTTGGTTTACTGAAGATAATGTAAAATTGGCAGTAGAAAATATAGCTAAGATTTATTTGAATGAAACAGCTCTTGAAAAGTTTGCCGAAAAATATGCTATAAAAGAAAACCGAAATCCAAAGAAAATCGGTATCGTAATGGCGGGAAATATTCCAGCCGTAGGTTTCCATGATTTACTTTGTGTGGTTTTATCAGGAAACATTGCTTTGCTAAAATTGAGTTCGGGCGATACAGCAACGATGATGTTTCTCATTAATAAACTCTATGAATTTGACCCCGAACTAAAGAATATAATTATAATTGCTCAAAGATTAAACGATGCCGATGCACTAATTGCAACAGGAAGTGATAATACGGCAAAGCATTTTGAGTATTATTTTGCTACAAAGCCCAGAATTATTCGTCGAAATCGAACGTCAGTTGCTGTTTTAAATGGTAACGAAACCCGTGCAGAATTGGCGGATTTAGGCAACGATATTTTCCAATATTTTGGTTTAGGTTGCCGCAATGTTTCAAAACTCTTTGTACCAGTTGGTTATACTTTTGATAAATTCTATGAATCAATTGAATATTGGAGTACAATTCGGCTTCATCATAAATACAATAATAACTACGATTATAATAAATCTATCTATTTGGTCAACAGAATTCCGCACCTCGATAATGGTTTTTTGCTTTTGAAAGAAGATGATGCTTTGGTGTCGCCGATTTCGGTTTGTTTTTATGAAACTTACGAAAGTGATAAACATTTAGAACAATTATTATCGGAAAGTGCAGAAAAAATTCAATGTACGGTTTCATCAGATGCTCGTTTTCTGAATAGTTTCAGATTTGGAGAAGCTCAAGTGCCAAAATTAGAAGATTTTGCTGATGGAATTGATCCGATGGAGTTTTTGATGGATTTGTAGGAAATAGGAAGCCTTCGTTTAAAACGAAGGCTTCCTTAACACCTTTTAAATAAATTTCAATTTACTATTCTTCAAGCATTTCATGGCTTTTTCTAAACCACTGATTGTCAGCGGAAACATTCGATTATCAGACCATTTTCTAATTTCTTGAATTGTGTGAGTATATTGCCAATAACCATCATTGATTGGATTAAGCCAAACCAAATTTGGAAATTTATTTTTAAAACGTTCGAGCCAAACTGTTCCTGTTTCTGCGTTATAGTGTTCAACGCTACCTCGTGGCTCTGATAATTCCCACGGTGACATTGAGGCATCACCAATGAAAATTACTTTATAATCTTTGTTGTATTTATTAAGTACATCCCAAGTTGATATTTTATCTTCATATCTTCGGCCATTATCTTTCCAAAGATTTTCGTAAACACAATTATGAAAATAATAAAACTCCAAATTCTTGAATTGATGTTTTGCCGATGAGAAAAGCATCGAGCATTCTTCAATAAAATCATCCATTGAGCCACCGACATCGAGTAAAAGTAAAATCTTTACCCGATTTTGCTTAGATGCCTGCATTTTAATGTCCAAATAACCTGCATTATTGCAAGTTCGGTCGATGGTTTCATAAAGATTCAATTCGTCTTCAACACCTTCACGGGTCAAAATACGCAAACGTCGTAACGCCATTTGCGTATTTCGGGTATTCAGTTCGAGATTATCGTCATAATTTTTAAATTCTCGTTTGTCCCAAACTTTTGCGGCAGTTTTATTGCCTCCCTTACCTCCTATTCTGACACCTGCTGGATTATTTCCTGAGTTTCCGAAAGGAGAAGTTCCGCCAGTACCCACCCATTTGCTACCACCTTCGTGACGTTCTTTTTGTTCTTCGAGAGTTTTCTTTAGTTTTTCGAGGAGTTCTTCCAAACCACCAACGGCTTTTATTGCTTCCTTTTCTTCATCTGTTAGTTCGCTTAACAGCTTGTTTAATAACCAGCTATCATCAATTTTCAAGAAATCTTCTAATTGAATTTGTTCTACACCGTCAAAAAACTGACCAAAAAGTTTATCAAACAAATCAAGGTTTTGTTCATGCTTAACATAAACAGCTCGACTTAGAAAATAAAATTCTTCGGTGCTATAAGCCACAACTTCCTTATCAAGAGCTTCTAACAAAGTCAAATGCTCTCGAAGATTTACTTTAAGATTGTTATCTCTTAGATGGAAGAAGAAATTGGTTAGCATATTTTGTAGGACAAGTTTTCAACTTGTCAAAACGATACTAAAATTACAAGAACACAAGATACTCGGCAAACTGACAAGTTTGAAACTTGTCCTACTTTACACCCTTCTCTCTCAAAGCCTTAAACAAATCATAATCAGACTCATTTTTGAGTAATGCACCGAGATACGGTGGAATTTCGTTCATTTTATTCAAATCCTCTAAATCTTCGGCTGAAACCTTTCCGATTAAAAGCAATCGAAGCCAATCAATTAACTCGCTGGTTGAGGGCTTTTTCTTGATATTTTTTACTTCTCTGATACCGAAGAATGTTTTAAGGGCATTCATCAACAAAGTTTCTTCGAGTTTCGAATAATGCACATCAACAATTTGTTGCATGGTTTCTTTATCTGGAAAACGAATAAAATGGAAGAAACAACGGCGAAGAAAAGCATCAGGAAGCTCTTTTTCATTATTTGAAGTAATGATAATTATTGGGCGATGCTTGGCTTTGATGGTACGTTTGAGCTCGTAGCAATAAAACTCCATGCGGTCTAGTTCCTGCAATAAATCATTGGGAAACTCAATATCTGCTTTATCAATTTCATCAATCAATAAAACCGATTGTTCTTCTGTATCAAAAGCTTCCCAGATTTTGCCTTTTTTGATATAATTTTCTACATGATGCACTCGGTCATCGCCCAACTGCGAATCTCTGAGCCTTGAAACAGCATCATATTCATAAAGACCTTGTTGGGCGGTTGTGGTGGATTTTACGTGCCAAGTAAACAACTGTTTGTTGAGAGCTTTGGCGACCTCAAAAGCTAATAAAGTTTTGCCAGTTCCAGGTTCTCCTTTTATCAATAAAGGGCGTTGTAAAGCCACAGCTGCATTCACAGCTGTTTGAAGCTCACGGGTAGCCACATAATTAGAAGTGCCTTGAAAACTGGCTTTTTGTTTGTTTTCCATATAGATAGTAGAACAATTTTCTAAATTGTTTTGCTACTGTGAACAAGTTAGAAACTTGTTCTACTCTTCTTCCTCGCTTGTGAAACTATACAATGTGGGGTCGAGTGCGAGTGTTCCAGCATTAAAATCACTGATGAATTTTGTAATTACTTCGTGTGTAATTTCCTCTACATTCAACGAAACATCCAAACCAATGCCGTATTCAAAATCTGTTTCTACTTCAACAAATTCTGACACTTTAATCACTTCTTCTTCTTCCAATTCTTCGATGATTTCTTCGAGCATCAACTCCAAATCTTCATCTACTTTATGGTTTGGCTTGCGTTTGTCAATCTCCACATAATTTGGATATGCTTTTTTCATACGAGTTTCGGCTTCTTCAAAAACCAAACTACTATGATTGAGGCGAAGTGTACCCATAACGGCATCGTAAATTACTTCTTTGCCTTCGTGTTTGCCGACAAACTGAAAATGAGCAAATTCTCCCGAATCGTTCATGCCATCTTCATCTTCTACAATCACATACGTTTGTCCTTCTTGCTCGCACTCTTTTTTGAGTTCAGCAATTTCAACTGGGTCGAATCCTTCGTTCATATTTGTTATTTGTTAATTGGAGAACTGGTTATTAGTAAATTGGTTATTCGTAAAAAACTTAAACTCACTCTCGAATTTCCTATCTTTTCTAAAATTGGAAATAAATAAATTGAGAATTATTATATACGCCGAAGCATAAAATCATCATTAAAATCAGGTAATATGCACCCCAACGCTGCCATTTTGGTCGATTTTCAAAATCAATTGCAATATGACTGCCTCGTTGTTGCCATTGTACAAACTCTAAAATAGCCACCGAAATAATGATTAAATATAAGTCATTTTGACCGATTAAATCTATTATTTGTGATAAACTGTGCGAACTCGCTCTAAAAATATTTTTAACTACATAAAAAGAATCAGCATTTGAATGAGCCGCAAAGAAAATCCAAGCGAAAGCCACTAAAACAAATGTAACTGAAACATTGATGAAATCTTTCAAAAATTTTGATGGAAGAATTGATAAGATTTTATCTTGAATCGACTTAGTAAGTTGTCCAAAAATCAAATAAATACCGTGTAAAGCTCCCCAGATTACAAAATGCCAACTTGCACCATGCCAAAGCCCCGACATCATAAAAACAAAGAAAAGATTGAAATATCGGCGATATTCGGCTACCCGATTTCCACCGAGTGGAATGTATAAATAATCTCTAAACCAAGTTGAAAGTGAAATGTGCCACCTACGCCAAAATTCCGAAATATTTTTTGAAAAATAAGGTCTATCAAAATTTTTCATCAAATCAAAACCCATCACTCGTGCCGAACCAATGGCAATATCTGAATAACCTGAAAAGTCGCAATAGATTTGAAAGGTAAAGAAAAGAGTAGCAACAATTAATGGAAGCCCTTGATAATCAGTAGGATTACCATAAATTTTATTGACAAAAATTGATAGTCGGTCGGCAATGACCACTTTCTTAAACATCCCCCAAAGCATCAAACGTAATCCACTTTTTGCTAATTCGTAATTAAATTCGTGTTTCTCATAAAATTGATGAATCACATTTTGCGGGCGTTCGATTGGCCCCGCCACCAACTGCGGATAGAACATCACATAGAGCGAATAAATACCAAAATGACGTTCAGCTTTCTGATTTCCACGATAAACTTCAATCGTATAGCTCATCGCTTGGAAAGTATGAAATGAAAGTCCAATTGGCAAAATAATATCCCAATGAGGCAATAAATTATCGGGAGAAACTTTAAAGAGAACTGAATTAAAATTATCAATAAAGAAATTATAATATTTGAAAACTGAAAGTACACCTATATTAGCTACTAAGCTCATTATCAATGCCGATTTACGACTTTTTCCATGTGATTGCTCAATCCATATTCCTGCGAAATAATCAATAACAATCGTGAAAAATAAAATTAGGATATAAATAGGTATGAAAAAGCTGTAAAAAATACAACTGGCCATCAACAAATGAAACCAACGGTATTTGTGCGGAAGAGCAAAATAAATAAGCGTAACGAGCGGAAAAAATAGTAAAAATTCAAAAGAATTGAAAAGCATTTTTAATAATGGTAAATTGTTAATGCTGAATGATTGATTTCTGTGAACTTAGAGCAATCAAATAAATTCACTAAACCTAATTTGATTATTATGGTAGTCAAAGTTCTGTGTTTATTTTGATTTATGAAAGTTTTTTGAGTAAAACCATTCTCTTTAGGCAATATCATACAATCAAAAAGGCATCGAAGATGCTTCGATGCCTTTATTTATACCCCAAAAAACAATAAAATCTTTTCTAATAATTGTTAAAAATAGCAATTATTATGCCAAATATTGTATTTTTAGAGTAAAATATTCCTTAAAATAAACTTCTATCTAACTCAAAACCTTCTAAATAATCGGCTACTCTTTTCACAAATTGTCCACCCAATGAGCCATCAACTACTCGGTGGTCATAAGAATGTGAAATTATCATTTTTTGACGAATACCAATTGTGTCGCCTTGTGGTGTTTCGATAACTGAAACCTTTTTCTGAATAACCCCAAAAGCCAAAATAGAAACCTGTGGCTGCACCAAAATCGGTGTACCTGCTATATTTCCGAACGAACCAATATTTGAGACCGTGAGTGTTCCATCGGCCAAATCATCAGCTTTTAATTTATTATTTCTTGCACGATAAGTTAGATCGTTAATTTTCTTAGTCAGACCAATCAAACTATAAGAATCTGCTTCGTGAATGACTGGCACAATCAAATTGCCGTTAGGCAAAGCCACCGCCATTCCGATATTTATTTTTGCTTTTTTAATGATTTTATCGCCATCAACTTGCACATTAATCATCGGGAAGTCTTTGATTGCTTTCACAACTGCCTCAATTAGTAATGGTGTAAAAGTGATGTTTTCGCCAGTGTCTTGTTTAAACTTACCTTTGGTTTTATCTCGCCAAACCGCAGCATTAGTCATATCAGTTTCTACGAAAGAAGTTACGTGGGGAGCAATGCGTTTCGATTCTACCATTCTTTCAGCTATCATCTTACGCATTCTGTTCATTTCGATGATTTGGTCGCTACCTGAGGCTATCACAATACGCTCAACTGGAGCAGCTACTGATACAACAACAGGTTGTTTCAAATATGCGAGAATATCGTCTTTAGTAACCCGACCTTCTAAACCAGTACCTACAATTTTATCAAGTTCTTCAAACGAAATACCTTCTTCTTTGGCAATATTTAGCACTAATGGTGAATAGAATCTATTATTTGATGGCGTTGAAGGCTTTACTGATGCTGGTGGTGTAGTCAATAAATTTACCAAATCACTCACTGGTTCTTCTATCAGTTTTTCAACCTCAGCTATTTCGGCAGGTTTAGCTTCTTCAATTGTTCTTTGTTGAGAAACAGTTTCTTCCCCAGCTACCTCAATGATACAAACTGGTTTTCCGATAACTGCAACTTCACCTTTTTGCACCAAAAATTCCTTTATAATTCCCGAGTGAGATGCACCGATTTCGGTGTCGATTTTATCGGTAGCAACTTCTAAAATCATATCATCGACTTCAATTCTATCACCAACATTTTTCAGCCAGTTTAAAACCGTACACTCAAAAATACTTTCACCCATCTTGGGCATTATCATTTCAATTAAAGCCATAGTTTAAAGTTTTATTGAAGTTTCTTTTATTGTCCACGGTCATCAGACGATGGTCAATCGTTCTAAAAACAAATTTCTTGACATTATCAGCCGTCTAAAATTAACTTTCATAATCTCCGTTCATCATTTTTCGGAGTAAATTTAAAGCCACAACGCTGCCATACTGAATATTAGTATCTCGCTGATTGGCCATTTGAACTTTTTTTGCAATCGTGCGGCCTTCCATGGCACAAGCAATCCAGAGTGTGCCAACTGGTTTTTCGGGCGTTCCACCATCTGGGCCTGCTATTCCACTCGTTGCAATCGCAAAATCGGTTTTCATCAATTTCCTTGCACCTTCTGCCATTTGCGTTACTGTTTCTTCACTTACGGCTCCGTGCTGGGCAATAGTTTCAGCATTTACACCTAAAACATTGATTTTCACCGAATTATCATAACTCACCACACTTCCCATGAAATAAGCAGAACTTCCAGCTACTTTCGTAAACATGTGCGAAATATACCCACCAGTACAACTTTCAGCAGCCGAAACTGTTAGTCCTTGTTTCTTTAGTTCTTTGCCGATGGCTACTTCTAAATCATCGTTATCAAAACCAAAAACTGATGAGCCAATTAGCGGCAAGACCTTTTCGATTTCGGCATCAACATCTTTTTTGAGTTGTGCTTCGTCGTTTCCAACGGCGGTAAGTCTCAATCTTACTTGACCAAAACTTGGTAAATAGGCAAGTTTTATATGATTAGGCAAATTATCTTCCCAATTCTCAATTTTTTCTGCTAAAAATGATTCTCCAACGCCAATTGTACGAATCATTTTATGATAAATTATTGGCGTTTCAAAAAATGCTTTCAAACGAGGAATTACTTCATTCGACATCAAATATTTCATTTCGTGCGGAACTCCTGGCATCGAGACAAATACAGTTCCGTTACGCTCAAACCACATTCCAGGTGCTGTGCCAGTTTTATTGGCCAGATATGTACAGCGGCTCGGAACTGCTGCTTGCTGGCGGTTCAATTCGGTCATTGGGCGACCTCTTTTTACAAAGAAATCTGTAATGAATGCCAAAGCATCTTCATTGATAACAAGCTCATCATCGAAATATTTACAAAGCATTTTCTTTGTAATATCATCTTTTGTTGGCCCAAGCCCGCCCGTCAATAAAACTATATCAGCACGGCTTTCGGCCTCTGCCAAAATCTGCAAAATCTTATCTTCTTGGTCGCCAACTGACGATTTTCTTACTGTTTTTACCCCTATTTTATCCAACTCCGTACTCATCCACTGAGTATTGGTGTCAGTTATTTGTCCATACAAAATTTCATCACCAATTGTTATTACTTCCGCTAAAATGGGTCTCATATATAGAAAACTTTAATTAAAATGTGTGACAAACACATAGATTTGTGGTTTGAAAACTTTCACGGCACAAAAATACAATTTTCGCTGTTGATTCGTTAGTTAGACAATTAATTATTCACAAAAACAATTAGAAAATTCATTCAAATGAAAAGATTGCTCTCTATTTCCTTGTTAATCAGTATTTTGTCACTCCAAAGTTGTGCTGGACAAAAGATTAATTTCGGAAAAGTATTAAATGATGTTATTACTCAAACCCAAGGTGGAGGTGCATTAACCAACGATGATGTGGTAATGGGTTTGAAGGAAGCGTTAAAGGTCGGTATCAATAAAGGTGCAGATAGTGCTTCAAAAACTAATGGTTTTTATTTGAATCCAAGAATCAAAATTCCATTTCCTCCAGAAGTACAACGTGTTGAAACAGCTTTGCGTAAAATTGGTTTAGGTGGAGAAGTTGATAAATTTGTAATTTCTCTAAATCGTGGAGCGGAAGAAGCAGCCAAAGAAGCCAAACCTATTTTTGTGAATGCTATTTTGAGTATGTCGTTTTCGGATGCATGGGGAATTTTGCGTGGTGATAAAAATGCAGCCACAATGTTTTTGAAACGAACAACTTCTGCGGCATTGGTACAAGCATTTATGCCTATTATGGATAAAGCCCTTCAAAAAACACAGGCGACAAAATACTACACTGATTTAGCTACAACTTACAATGCATTGCCATTTACTCAAAAAGTAAATCCTGATTTAAAAGGCTATGCTACTCAAAAAGCCATTGATGGCTTGTTTATTTTGGTTGAGCAAGAAGAAGCAAGAATCAGAGAAAATCCATTGGCTCGTACTTCTGAAATTTTGAAAAGAGTTTTTGGAGCGTCTTGAGTGCTTCGCACAATGATAAATTGTTAATTTGTTTATCAAACTTCAACAAAAGAGCCACAAAACTTAAAGTTTCGTGGCTCTTTTGTTTTTCCAAAACACTTGATTTATTTTATTTCAACGAGTTTCCATAGCCAACAATCAAAACCGAAAGAATAATTGTCAAGATTCCAGCAACAATTGTTGTGAGGGTTTTCTTTGAAACACCTTTCCATTCTTTCAAAATTAATCCCCATGAATTAGCAACCAAGATAATAAATGCCATGTGTAAAATCCATGAGCTTGGGCCGTTGCCGAGTTTGCTTTCGCCCATTCCGTAGAAGAAGAACTGTAAAAACCACGTCGTTCCAGCAATTGCCGAGAAAATATAATTTTTCAATAATGGTGTTTTAGAATTTGTATAATCACCAAAAGTTTTATTCGAGAAGTTTAGGTACATACACCAAATAAAATTAGTTGTAAGTCCACCCCACAAAATGACGATATAAACCACATTATTTCTGAACAAAAACTCTCCTTGATTTGGGTGTTGTGCCACCCAAATCTCATTCGCAACATTAGCCATACTCGAACCAGCTTCAATTCCAAAACTAAAACAAGCACTCAAAACACCTGAAATAACAGCTACGATTAATCCTTTTGTTATTTGAAATTCATCATCCGATTTATTTGCACCTACAAGGTCTTTGTCTTTCATTTCACCAGCTTTGCCACAAATCACGATTCCGACAACGCAAACACATAAACCTAAAAGCACCATTTGCCCCCAATTAGTGGTCATTAAATCGGTAATTGTGTCTTTTCCAGCAGTTGGAACAAAATCATAATAAACCGAAGGGATGATCGAACCAAATACCGAACATAAACCCAAAATGATAGAACTACCAAGCGAAACGCCTAAATATCGTACGCCCAGCCCGTAAGTAAGCCCACCGATTCCCCAAAGTAAACCCATTAAATATGTCCAAAAAATTGTATTACCTGCTTCTCCAGCAATAATTCCCCAAAAATCAGGTATTGTCAAATAGGCAGCCAATGGTGGAACAATGAGCCAAGAGCAAAGCCCCCCAACAATCCAATAACTTTCCCAAGCCCAGCCCTTAACTTTTTTATATGGAATGTAGAAACTTCCCGATGCAAAGCCACCTAAGAAGTGAAAAATAATACCTAAGATTGCAGTCATTTTTGTAAAATAGGGTTAGTTTTTTTGTAGTTTTTCAACATTTATTTATCTCAAAGTAATATTGAGTGGCTAAAAATACTATCCTGTACTCTCATGCGAAAGAGAATTTGTGTTTTTTTCTGAAATAAGTTTAACAGCATTTAGATTTATTTTGAACTTTATCGACCAAAAACCTATTATTTACTGAAACAGTTATAGAATCGAACATGAAAAAATCAGAAATTAATTTTACTGTAGAATTAGATGAAACACGTATTCCTGAAAGGATTTTTTGGGATGCAACCGAAAACCCTAACGAAGGAATCAACGAAACAAAAGCGATTGCGATAGGCGTTTGGGATCATTATCACCGTGGTTTACTGGGAATTAACCTCTGGACAAAAGATATGCCTGTAGATGAAATGAAGCATTTTGCGGTTGATATTGTAGGAAATGTAGCTCAATTAGTAGCCGATGCCACAGGAGACAAAAAGCTAATTGAAATCTTGGAAAGCACTTGCCGAAGCATGAAACGCCATATTGACGAAGAAGCGAAAAAAGAAACTCAAGTATAAAGCAAAAGAGGCTGAATCTTAAGAATTCAGCCTCTTTTTATATATTATCAATGGGAATTATGCTTTTTTTGGTGTTATAATTTTTGTCCAAGTCAAAAATTTAATCACTGGATAAGTAGGATCGAACTCATACCATTTCTTAGCAAAATTGATAGACATTGGGTGTTTGTGGTGATTGTTTTGAAATAATTCACCCATCATCAAAACATCAAAAATCAATGAATTTTTCGACTCATCATGGTTATCAAAATTTTGGTAGCCATATTTATGTCCACTCCAATTTACGATTGCACCATGAATTGGCCCCATTAAGAAGTGAATCGGTAAAAGGAAGAAAAATCCCCAATGAATATCAAAGTAGAAAAATCCTATTACGTAAAAAGCGATATAAGAAACTCCCCAAGTTAGGCGAGATACCCAATTATCACCAATTTTATCGATTAGATTCCATTCTGGTAAATCTTTCTCAAAACGCTCTTCAATCTTGAATTTATAGTTCAAAACAGCATTATAAATATCTTTTGTTTTCCACATCATCGTAAATAAGTTTTCGGTATGATGCGGCGAATGTGGGTCTTTTTCTGTATCACTATATGCGTGGTGCATTCGGTGCAAAACTGCATACGAGCGAGGATTTAGATAAGAAGAACCTTGAGTAATGTAAGTAAAGAGATAGAAAAAACGCTCCCAAAACTTGTTCATTGTAAACATTTTATGAGCAGAATAACGATGCAAGAAAAATGTTTGACTGAAAAGAGACAAATACCAGTGGGCAAAGAAAAACGATAATGCAGCAACCATGCTTAGAAAATAGAAGTTTTGTTGTTTTTGAAAATACAAATATACGAGACTAACGATAAATTACTTAAGAATGTTAACAACGTATATATAACAAAACTAAAGTTCTTCAAAATATCCTAAAAAAGTTCTCCGAAATATCCAATTTCAGTAAGACGTAAAAGCATATTGTACCAAATTTGCACCCATTTGGAGGGCTTTAGTACGCAGCTCTTCGGGGTCGTTATAGACACTCCTATCTTCCCAACCATTACCTAAGTCACATTCATAACTAAAATAACAGACCAAACGACCTTGCCAGATTAATCCAAAACCTTGTGGGGCATTACCGTCGTGTTCGTGAACTTTAGGCAAACCAGTAGTAAATTTATATTTCTGTTGATAAACAGGATGCGAAAAAGGAAGTTCAACGAATTCTAATTCTGGAAACACTTTTTTCATCTCACGACGAATAAACTTATTCAAACCATAATTATCATCAATATGTAAAAAACCACCAGAAACTAAATATCTACGGAGATTTTGTACTTCTCCATCATTAAAAACCACATTCCCATGACCAGTCATGTGAATAAATGGATATTGAAAAATATCCGTGCTACCTACTTCAATAATATCTTCTTCGGGGAAAATATTCATTTTTAGGTTTTGATTACAAAATTTAATTAGGTTTGGTAATGAAGTTTTGTTAGCGTACCAGTCGCCTCCTCCTCCATATTTTAATTTACCAATTTTGATGGTTGGCTGTTGTGCAAAAACAAAATTTACACATATGATACTTATAAAGGTCAGAATATATTTTTTCATAAATCAATTAAATGTATTTACTATTGTGCAAGCTACAACTCCTGCTGTTTCGGTGCGAAGTCTTGAATTGCCGAGCGTGACTACCTGAAAACCAGAGTTTTGTACCAGCGTAATTTCTTCTTTGGCAAAATCCCCTTCTGGGCCTATCATCAATAAAACTTCTTTTTTATCAACAACTACCTCTTTTAATGACTTTGCATCATCAGTTAGATGTGCTACAAACTTCGACTCAACCTTAACAGAGCTAACAAATTTCTCAAAATCAACCAATTCATTAATCTTCGGTAAATAAGCTTTCAACGATTGTTTCATTGCCGAAATGGCAATTTTTTCGAGCCTTTCGGTTTTCTGATTTTTACGTTCTGAGTGCTTCGTTTGAATTAACGTAATTTCATCAACACCTATTTCAACGCATTTTTCGATAAAATATTCGATGCGGTCAGCATTTTTAGTTGGAGCAATCGCAATATGAAGATAAAGGTTTCTTTTTTCAAATTCTCGTTTTGTAGATAAAATTCTGACCTCACATTTTTTTTCGTGAGCCTTCGTAATTTCACATTCAAACAAGCCCCCTACTCCATCGACCACATGAATTTTATCTTTGACGTTTTTTCTCAAAACTTTTACACAATGTCTTGAGTCTTCTTCGCTTAAAATTGGAGTTTTTTCAATATCCGATTGATAAAAAAGCAGCATCTTTAATTATTTTTACAACCACCGATTTCGGCCGAAAAGTCACTACCCAATTCGGCATCAAAACCATGATTCAAATCAATTGATTTTTTTGCTTCCAAAGATAGCTGTTTTGTTGTAGTTATCGAAACTATTGCTGTAATTGATGTATTTGCCCTAACATAATCTATGTTTGGAATTGTCTTCAAATTGATATTTTCAAGGCATTTTAATGTAATTTCTTTAGTATTTGACTTATTATTAGGGGAGTTTTCAGCAAAAACTCTATAAAAATACTTTTGATCAAGTTCAACTTGTGAATCATAGAAATTGTTACCAACAACATTTCCTATTTGAGTAAAATTATTATTATCAAGCGAGCGTTCTACATGATACTTCTTTGATGCATCTCCACTCCAAACCAACTTAACTTGTATATCATCATTTACATCTACATTCAAACTTAATGCTACTGGCGGAGTAGTTATTACAGGAGTTTCTCCCCCAATAACGACATTATCAAAACTGAACGCACGCATTCCAAACTTATTTTTTAGGTGAACTCCATAATAAAGTTCAACGCCAAATTGTCCATAAGCATTTGGTAGATAAGTTACAGTTTTTGCATTTTGAATGTTTGATACTGTTAAATAAACTCTATTTCCTCGTGCTTCACCACCTTGAACAACATCATTTTTCCCGTCAATAAAAATAAAATCTTTCATTTTCCAAACTTTTCCATTTACGACCGAATCTTGAGGATAAATCATCTCCATTCCTTCATCAAACTCCAAAACCAATTTTTGGTCTTCCCAAAAAACCTTTTTGATGTTTGGTGAATATACTTGCATTGATTGCGAGTCTTGATAGACTTCTTTCCCTATTATTCTCGATAATTCGTAGGCAACTTGACGATAACCTTCAAAATTATAATGAACACCATCAAAACCAGTCGTTCCGACGGTACTCATGGCTGTTATTTTAGGGAAAATCTGCGGAGTTCGACGTTGAAAATCTCTTATGCCAGCCTTATAGTCAGGGTCTGTCATGATATCTATTTGAAGGTTATAAAATCTCTTTAAATTTGGGAAATCCAAACTAAAATTATCATACAATTTTTTAAACTCAACTTCATAACTCTTAGATTGTGGGGGTGCAGAATCAGATTCGCCTTGTTTAAAAATGATGTATTTTAAACTTTCTTTCGAACCACTGAAAATCGTTTGATTTAACAGTTTCCCATAATGCGTGTTTGTATCAGTAGGGTTTTGTTCATTCCGATAATTTAGATTAGCTATCGTAGCTCCACCTACCGAAGCTATAATTACTCCAACTGGATAATTGTATTTTTCAGTCAAAAATCTCAATAATTCAGAGGCCCCTGTACCTGGTCGTATGAAAGTTTGATAAGGTAACACCCATTCACCGTCACCGTTTCCCAAATTCGTTACTGCAAAAAACCTGATTAATGGACTGCGTGCAGGCGAATAAGTATCCCCTCCCCCATTGCCAAGTGCATTTGATTGCCCATAGACTAAGAAAAGGTCTCCTACTCCAACCTGATTTGTTTTTTTTATTTCTCTCGTCCCATCAAGCAGCAGTATAAAGCTGTAATCAAACTTACCAGCTTTTAAAATCGGCGAAAATGAAAAGTCAGTTGAAGTATTTACAGTCTGTTCAAAAAACATATTTCCATCTTGCAAAACTTTCAAAGTGATGGAGGAATGACCATTTTCAGTAATCTCTCCTTTTACTTGAAAAATAGCTTCATCTTGGTCATTTCGCTGAATAACTTGATTATTTGCAGGGAAATTAGAAATATTCACCTGAGAAAAAGACGCCATGCAATTCAAAAAGAATAAACATAACGTTAAGAGTGAGTAATATTGAGTTTTAATTAAGGATGGCACAGTGAATCAATTATATTTAACTTACAATAGAAAAATCGTGCCAAACTGTTGCACAAAAAAAAATGGTGCTTCCTTTTTCAGAAACCACCACCTAATACACTTATCATCAATTACTTAACAATATATTTTCCAGATTCTTCAATAGATACAAGAGGTAGCTTTTTTGAATTCTCAAAGGCATCAAAACCTGGTTTTAACCACGACCAAAACGCCAACAAACTTGCATCTGTCCCAAACTCGTTATTGATTGCTTTATAATTCTGCTCATTCATAATTGTTGGAAAAATATGAACGTTTATCTTTCCACCTGCACTCTTTGCCTTAGCTGCAATTAAATATAATTCTTGAATATTTTCGTCACCAATCGGAATACATCCTATTGTTACACAATGTCCATGGATAAAAATATTATCCCCAGGATTTAACTTATCAGCAAAAACTAAGTCAGATTTATTAGGATAATTGATACGAAATGAAAGCAAGTATTGGCTTTGCGGATTGAACAAGTCCACTTCATAAAATCCTTCTGGAATTTGGCGGTCACCCGAACGGCGTTTTGGGCCTAAAACGCCCGTTGTTGCACAAAATTCGTAAGTTTTTAAGAGTATAAAAGTATCTTCTGACTTATTTTTTGCCCAAACTTCCAATTTTTGTTCTTTCTTGAAAGCCCTTAAAAACAAATCAAAGCTACTTGAATTAATACTTTTTGAAGAAAGTAAATCGCTTACAGCTTTACCTTTTTCTCGATTGGCAGCTTGAACTCTCGGAAACTTGAGTTGCTGCTCAAAAAAGTTTGTAGGGGGAGTCATTGACATAAGCATTGATGTCAAAAGAATCATCGTAAAGGTTCTTTTCATTATTATTATAGGGAGTCTAAATTTGCGAACAATGTAAATTTTGTTCTTTTTTTGAATATTTCACAATTAAGACTCAAAAATTTCATAAAATTCACAATTCAGACCAGTTTTATTTTCCTACGAGCCATTTCAAAAACTTCGGCATCGCTTCACTCCACGTTTTTTGATTGTGTTCTCCACCCTCAATTTCTACATATTCAATATCTTGCCCACGCTTGTAACCTTTACCTTCTAATTCTTTTATTAAATCAAGTGTATCGTCAATCGAATCAATAATTCCGTTATTATTTCGGTCGTCGTTTTCATCGTTTGTTCCGCATTCGAGCCAAAACTTTTGTCCTTCATTATAATTCCCATTTCTAATTAGAACGTGCATAATTCGGTCATTATGGTCGTCATAGCCATCTTCATAAGCTTTTTTTCGCCACCAAAAAGAGCCGCTAAAAACCCCAACCTTTGAAAAATAATTGGAATTTCCCCAAACTATATCCATTGCCGAAAGTCCACCCAATGAAAAACCACAGAAATAATTATCAATACTCAAGCTCGAAACTTTATAATTGGCTATTACAAAAGGGAATAGCTCTGAAAGAATAAAACTTTGGTAAAAACCAGCCAAATTTCCTCGATTTTTATAGTCAGGCATTGAGGCTGTGCCATATTCTTTCAAGCGATTTTCGTTGGTGTGTAATCCTACAAAAACCATTGGTTGAATTTCTGATATATAATATAGATTATTTAAGGTTTGTTCAATTTTTAGTTGGTCAAAATCTTGTCCATCATTCATGTATAGTACCTTCAGATTTGATAGATTTTCGTAGTTAGGCGGTAGAACTACATCATATATAACCTCACGATTGAGAAAGGTAGATTGAAACTTTTGATTTTTAATAACTGAGACGTTCTGCACCTATTTGGATTTTTTTGTGATGAATAATTCGGCAAATTTAATAATTCCTTTACCTTCAAAAATAAAAAATTCAAAAATCATTTGTTTCATTGCCAAAATTGGACTAATATTTCAAAGAAATTTCAGATTTTGTGAAACTAAAATATTCAATATATAAAGTTTATTGGCTGGTTTTAAACAAAATAATATTTTACATATTTCAGAAAAAGCAATAATTTCAGCACACCATACACTCATAAAACATTGATAATCAATACGTTATTTAGATTATTGATTTTTATATTTGAAAATAAAACACGAATTTTACACTTTCATCAAACGTACTTCGAATATTTATGCAAGAAAAACATATAAAGTTTTATTCACATATCATGAGCCGAGACATCGACTTACTGATTAGTGGTCACTGGGGCTACCCAATTTTAATGTTTCCTACTTCGATGGGAAATTATTTACAAAACAAAGATTTCGGACTTCTCGACACCGTTGGTGATTTGGTTGATGCAGGAAAGATAAAACTTTATAACATCGATAGCATTGATTTTCAGAGTTTTTATGCCAAAGATTTACCAGCCCACACAAAGATTTATAATTATAATTTATATACGCAATTTCTGAAAGAAGAACTTGTCCCTGCCATTCAGCGTGAATGTGGTGTGCATCGTATTGCAGTAGCAGGTTGCAGTTTTGGAGGTTATCATTGTTCAAACTTTGCTTTCAAAAATCCGGATTTGGTTGCTCATATGTTTAGCATGAGCGGTGCATTCAGTATCAAAAGTTTCATGAAAGGACACTACGACGATAATGTTTATTTCAACGAACCAATGGATTTTATGAACCATGCGGAATCGTGGAAATTTAACCATATGAATATCGTTTTAGGAACATCAGATTGGGATATTTGCAGAGAAGACAACCTGAATATGTCAAGACTTTTGGCAAATAAAGGCATTAATCACTGGTACGACGAAAAACGTTGGGCAAGCCATGACTGGCCACTTTGGAAAATGATGTTTTCAGAGTATGTTAGAAAAATGCCTCTTTATAGTTAGTGATAAATTACTGATTATCAATTATTCGTGTAATAAAAATACATTTTCATCAAAAACGTGCTTTGCCCCCATTAGCACAATATAACCTTAAATAACAGTTCCCCCATCGGGGGTTAGGGGGCTGGACTTATAATAACATGAAAAAAATTGGAATATTATTCGGCATGGAAGATACATTTCCATGGGCTTTTATCGAACAAGTAAACAAAACTGCTCCAGCAGGAATTATTGCCGAAGCAGTTCAAATTGATAAAGTTGAGCAAGGTGTAGCAACAGATTATGCCGTAATTATTGACCGTATTTCGCAGGATGTGCCATTTTATAGAGCATATTTAAAAAATGCTGCTCTTTGCGGAACAGCCGTCATCAATAATCCATTTTGGTGGAGTGCCGATGAGAAATTCTTCAACAACTGTTTGGCGGTAAAACTCGGAGTTCCTGTACCAAAAACGGTGCTTTTACCATCAAAAGAGCGTCCAGATGATACTTCTGAGAAATCATTCCGTAATTTAGTTGCTCCACTTGACTGGGGATATATGTTCAATCAAATCGGTTTCCCTGCCTACATGAAACCACACGCTGGCGGAGGCTGGAAAAGCGTTTATCGAGTTGATAATCCCGATGATTTGTGGCAAAAACACGGCGAAACTGGTCAACTGGTGATGCTTTTACAAGAAGAAATTCAGTTTACGGATTATTATCGTTGTTATTGCTTAAATGGCAAATATGTGCATATTATGCCTTATGAGCCACGCAATCCGCATCATTTAAGATATGCAACTCAACCAAAAACAACAGGCGAAGCACACAAAAAACTAATGGCAACGATTACAGATTATGTATTGAAACTTAACCACGCTTTAGGTTACGATTTCAATACCGTTGAGTTTGCCATTCGTGATGGTATTCCTTATGCGATTGACTTCTGTAATCCTGCTCCTGATGCCGATATTCACTCAGTTGGACAAGGTAATTTTGATTGGATTGTAGAAAATGCGGCCAAAATGGCGATTGAAAGAGCGATTGAACAAGTAGATGGCAAAAACAACTGTACTTGGGGAACCTATGTAAGAGAAGCAGCAATGCCAGCAGCACCTGTCGCAGCTCCTGCAAAAAAAGCTCCAGCTAAGAAAAAATAAGAGAAATGAGAGCCGTGTTATTGAAAATAGCACGGCTTTGTTAAAATGTATGTAAAGGTATGTAGGTATAAATCGCATTTGTATTCGAGAACCTCATTCTACATTCTTCATTCTACATTCTTAATTTACCAAAAACTATGTCTCAATTTACTTTAGGTATTGAAGAAGAATTTCAAACCATTGACCCCAAAACACGAGAATTACGCTCACACATGTCGAAACTGGTCGAAGGTGGACAAGTGATTTTGCAAGAACGTATCAAACAAGAAATGCACCAAGCGGTGGTTGAGATGATTTCGAGTGTTTGCGAAAATATTCAGCAAGCACGTGAAGAAGTTACTTATCTGCGTAGAATGCTTTTCGATTTAGCAGCGAAACAAAATCTACACATTGCAGCGGCGGGAACACACCCATTTTCGGACTGGCAAAAACAGCTTATTACAGAAGATGCTCGCTACGATAAACTCATCGATGATATGCGTGATGTAGCTCGTTCAAACCTTATTTTTGGCTTGCACGTACACGTAGGTATTCCGAGCCGTGAAGAAGGAATGCAGATTCTGAACGCTGCTCGCTATTTTTTGCCACACATTTACGCACTTTCAACAAATTCGCCTTTTTGGTGTGGCCGAAATACAGGATTTAAATCGTATCGTTCAAAAGTTTTCGATAAATTCCCTCGCACGGGTATTCCAGACTATTTTTCGAGTGTTGCCGAATATGATAATTATGTAAACCTTCTCATCAAAACTGGCTGTATTGACAATGGCAAAAAGATTTGGTGGGATATTCGTTTGCATCCATTCTATCCAACAGTTGAGTTCCGAATCTGTGATATTCCAATGCGTGTTGATGAAACGATATGTTTGGCAGCTTTGATGCAAGCAATTGTAGCAAAATTACACAAGCTCCACCAACAAAATTTGAGTTTCCGCCCTTATCATAAAATGCTCATCAGTGAAAATAAATGGCGTGCAGCTCGCTACGGAATTCATGGAAATTTGATTGATTTTGGTAAAGAAATCGAAGTACCATACTCTCACCTTGCCGAAGAATTGATGGAATTTGTCGATGATGTTTTAGATGAACTCGGTAGTCGAAAAGAAGTAGAATATATTCATGAAATATTAAGAATGGGAAGTGGAGCTGACCGCCAACTAAAGGTTTTTGAAGAAACAAAAAGCATGAAAGCAGTGGTTGATTATATCGTAAGTGAAAGTAAAATTGGGCTTTAAGAGAGGCATTCCTTTAATTTTAGGGCATATTTTTATAAATTTGCACAAAAAATACATTCATCAACATGAAAGAGGATATTAAAATTGCAATTTTAGATATGTACAACGGCTTTGCCAACGAAGGTATGCGTTGTGTAAAAATGATATGTGGACAGTTTCTGGCTCAGGAAGAAATCAAAGGAAACTACGATGTTTTTGATGTCAGAAAAAAGAATGAAATACCTAAAATTGAGGATTACGATATTTTTATTTCAACTGGTGGTCCAGGAAATCCTTTGCCCGAAGGACATGAGTGGGAAGAAAAATTTGGCAATTTTCTCGACCAAATTTTTGCACATAATCGTGTAAACGACAATAAAAAGTTTTTGTTTCTGATTTGTCATTCGTTCCAGGTAGCCAGCCATCATTTGCAGCTGGGCTATATTTGTAAGCGTCGCTCAACTTCTTTTGGAGTGATGCCTATACATCGCACAAAGGATGGAGAAAGTGAGCCTTTTTTCAACGGTTTACCCGAAATCTTTCATGCAGTTGACTCACGAGATTATCAGATGATTCAGCCAAACTGGCAAAGAATCAATGATTTTGGAGCAAAAGTACTTTGTCTTGAAAAAATCAGAGAATACGTTCCACTTGAAAGAGCCATTATGGCAATCAGATTTTCAGAAGAAGTTTTTGGTACACAATTCCACCCTGAAGCAGATGCCGAAGGTATGTTACGTTATTTTAAACAAGAAGAAAAAATGATTGCTGTTATTAGTGAACATGGCTCGGATAAATATGAACAAATGATTGACCACCTCGATGACCCTGATAAAATCATGCTCACAGAGTCAATAATCATTCCATCGTTTTTGAATCATGCTGCCGAACAAATTCTTGAAGTTGCTTAATTTTCAACTCACACTATGATACTCACAATCAGACAACAATTCAACGATAGTTTCAGCAACGAGAAATACGAAGCAATGATTGCCGAAATTCATAAAGACTTTCCCAATCAACTTGATTTTCGAGTGGCTGAAACGCCCGTTTTTGTTCCCAAAGATTTAAAAATCAAGCTTTTACAGGCTTGTAATGATATTATTGAGGTTTTACTAAAACCAGATTTCAAGGAAAAAACCAATCGAGCAATTCCCGAAAACCAAAATGTGCCAAACGAAGATGCACATCCGAGTTTTCTGGCGATTGATTTTGCAGTTTGTAAAGATGGAAACGGTGAATTAAATCCACAACTTATTGAATTACAGGGTTTTCCATCGCTTTTTGGTTATCAGTGGTATTTGGGGCAGAAATACCGAAAATTTTTCATTGACCCAAAAGGCTTTAATCAATATTTCAATCGACTTTCGATGGCATCGTATGTCGATGAAATGAAAAAAGTGCTATTGGGTGGCGAATCAGCCGAAAATGTGATTCTACTCGAAATTTATCCCGAACAACAAAAAACTCGCTTAGATTTTGAAATTACTCGCCAACTTTGGGGAATCGAACCAGTTTGTTTGACTAAAATCAAAAAAGTTGGCCGACAACTCTTCTACGAAAAAGCAGGAAAAACAATCGAAATCAAACGCATCTATAATCGTTTGATTTTTGATGATTTGTTGCAAAACTTCCCCGATTTGGAGACTAATTTTAAAATGACCGATGATGTAGATGTTAAATGGGTAACGCATCCAAATTGGTTTTTCCGCATCAGTAAGTTTACTTTACCTTTGCTCAAAAGTGCATTTGTACCACAAAGTTTCTTTCTTTCTGATTTGAAAGAATACCCTGCTGATTTAGAAAACTACGTATTAAAACCTCTGTTTTCATTCGCAGGAAGTGGTGTAAAACTTAATTTTACGAAAGAAGAATTAGATGCAATTGCTGACCAGGAAAACTACTTAATTCAGAAAAAAGTAAAATACGAACCGATTATTGAAGACAAAGAAGGCAATCTGATAAAAACTGAAATCAGAATGTTATTTACTTGGGAGGATAACGCTCCAAGACCCAAACTCGTAACAAATCTCGCCCGTTTGAGTCGTGGAGAAATGATTGGTGTAAACTTTAATAAAAATTTCGATTGGGTTGGCGGCAGTTGTGCCTTTTTTGAAGATTAATTTTTAGATAATTAATAAATAATTGAGAGTCAATACCTGAAATTAAAAAAACTGGTATTGACTCTTTTTATTTTTCTGCGAATTAATCTCTTATTAATTCAATATTATTAAAATAGTTTATTTTTACTCGAAATAAACCAATCATTTCAAAATGAAATATAAAATAATTTTATCTGCCTTCCTCCTCCTAATTTTGCAGAATAGCTTTTCTCAAAATACTATTCATCCAACCTCTTCGCTTTATCAATATCCCAAAGAGCCAGAAGTGCGTCAGAAACTTGAAAATTGGCGTGACCTTAAATTTGGTATGATTATTCACTGGGGACTTTATGCTGTTCCAGGCATTATTGAATCATGGTCGATTTGCAATGAAGAATGGATTACAAGAGATTCTATGAGCCGATATGATGATTATAAAAAATGGTATTGGGGACTCAGCAAAGATTTTAATCCAACCAAATTCGACCCTGAATCTTGGGCAAAAGCAGCGAAAAGTGCTGGTATGAAATATTTGGTTTTTACGACCAAACACCATGATGGTTTTAATATGTTCGATACCAAATACAGCGACTTTAAAATTAGTAATGGGCCATTTGCCAACAATCCACGTGCCGATGTTGCCAAATACGTTTTTGATGCTTTCCGCAAAGAAAACTTTATGATAGGAGCGTATTTTTCAAAACCTGACTGGCATACACAATATTTTTGGTGGGATAGATATGCCACGCCCGACCGCAATGTGAACTATGATATTCGCAAAAACCCTTGGAGATGGAACAAATATAAAGAGTTTACTTACAATCAAATCAACGAACTTACCTCAAACTACGGAAGCGTAGATATTTTATGGTTAGATGGTGGTTGGGTTCGTCCCTTAAATACTGTAAATGATGAAGTTCGTTCGTGGGGAGCTCCAATTCCGCCATTCAGCCAAGAAATTGATATGCCCAAAATAGCCACAATGGCTCGCAAAAATCAACCAGGTCTATTAATTGTCGATAGAACTGTTCATGGACCTTATGAAAATTACCGTACACCAGAGCAGTCTATTCCAAAAACAAAATCTGATACTCCTTGGGAAAGCTGCATTACACTCGGTGGTGCCTGGGGATATGTACCAAACGATAATTTTAAATCAGCTTCAAAAGTAGTCCATACTTTAATCGAAGTTGTGGCAAAAGGAGGTAGTTTATTGCTTGGTGTAGGACCAACCGCAGAAGGAACGCTTCTGGATGTACAAGTCGAAAGATTAAATGAAATTGGCAAATGGCTTAACGCAAATGGCGAAGCTATTTATAAAACTCGTGCCGCAAATATCTTTAAAGATAAAGAAATATTTTTTACGAAAGGTGATAAAAATACGCATTTTGCACTGATTCCTATTGCAGAAAACCAATCGGTAAATCCAGTTATTTCTTGGACAAATAATAGCCCAAAAACAGGTAGTAAAATAGTTTTATTGAGTGAAAATCAAAATCTCAAATGGGAGAAAAAAGGTAACAAAACTTTTGTATATTTACCCAAAGAATTATTGGAAAAATACAAATCCTATCCAGCCTTAGCATTAAAATTTGAGATTTAAGATGAAAAAAACATTCACAGTCGTTGCATTTTTACTAAGTTTTGCGAGTTTCGCTCAAGTTAAACTTGTTAAAGAACAATTCATTGACTCCAAACCAGAAGAAATCTCTTGTCATGCCTCAACAATCGTTGAGCTTTCAAAGGGTAAATTTATGGCTGCATGGTTTGCTGGTTTACACGAAAACCACCCCAAAGTTTGTATTTGGGTAGCCACATCTAACAACCATGTTTGGGAAAAACCCGTTAAAGTTGCTGATGGAATCTATGAAGGCAAACAATATGCTTGTTGGAATCCAGTTTTATTCAAAAATCCTGCTGGAAAGTTATTCTTGTTCTATAAAGTTGGTATCAATCCAAGAGAATGGTGGGGAATGATGAAAAGCTCAAGCGATGATGGTAAAACATGGTCAGCCGCTACTCGTTTGCCAAATGATATTCTTGGACCAATCAAAAATAAAAGTATTCAGCTAACAAACGGCGATATTTTACACCCTTCAAGTACGGAAAGTGTGGACAGTAAAATTTGGCATACACACGTTGAAATTTCAGACTCAAACGGAGAAAATTGGAGAAAGATTCCAATTGAGTGTGGAGACTATGGAGTTATTCAGCCTTCGGTCTTGATTCATAAAGATGGTCGTTTACAAATGCTTTTACGTAGTCGTCAAAATAAAATCATTCAGTCGTGGTCTGCCGATAATGGGAAAACTTGGGGAGAACTCTCTCCTATCAATTTACCAAACCCAAACTCGGGAATCGACGCAGTGACGCTAAAAGATGGTTCATTTTTATTGGTTTATAACCCACTTCCATCGGGAAAAGAATGGTCGAATGGCAGAAATGTTTTAAAATTGGCACATTCGACGGATGGCATTAACTGGAAAGATATTTATACACTTGAAAATAAAGCAAAAGGGGAATTCAGTTACCCAGCAATCATTCAATCTTCTGATGGTTTAGTACATATCACTTACACTTACGATAGGAAATTGATTAAAGATTTGGTTTTGGAGGTAAAGTAAAATAAAAATAGGGCTACACACACGCCCTATTTTGTACAAAATCAAAATCTGAGATATTCTTTCTCGAAAACATTAGTTCCTTAGTTTTTATTTAATAAAATAGGTTAATTATTACATCCACCTATTTCAGCCTTGAATATTGACCCCTTATATGAATTAAAACCTGGCAATAACGAAATTGAGCTTCCAGCTCTATAGTTGATTTTAGAACCACTAAAAACTTTATTTACAGCATCAATATCACTTTTGGCCTGAAAATTCAATATATTATTCTCATTTAGGCTTTCAGTTATTATATGTTTATCTTGACACTTTATTACCTTAGCATAATGGTTTCCAAAAGTCTCACCTGACGAACACCAGTTAGTAACATATTCAATTTTATAATTTTTGGTTTCTAAAGGAAAAATATCTTTCGATAAATTTACATTGTTGCTTACACTATCTAAGTAATTAGCAATTTTATAGTAAGTTTTCCCAACTCCTGTGATTTCGTAATTTAGATGAATTTGCTGTCCTAAATTAATTAGGGTAGTATCTGATTCTAAAATACCTTTAGGTGGATTTATGTGTTCAATTTCAAAGACCTTCGATTGACTTTTACATCCCCCATTTAAATCAGTAGCTTTAAGCTGATATTTACCTGGTTGTTCCGCCCACAAAACGAATCTGTTTTCATTAGGTATTATTTCTCCATCTTTAAACCATTGAAGATTCCGTTCGAGTCCCATATTTGTAATCCCACTCCTGAGTTCAAGCCTTATCGAGTTTTTTGGACAGACCTCAATTTTACCTACGATTGGAAAAAGACTATTATCAATCACCACAGGTATAATTCTACTTGTATCTATTTTCAATTCTATATTATTACTTTCTCCTATACATTGTCCGAATTGAACGATTAATTTATATGTTCCAACTTCATTCGTTGTTAAACTGGGCGAATTTGTAGCTATTAAATTATTGTTTTTATACCAATTAAAAATAGTTTGATTAGTATATCCATCAGCAAATGATAAAGTAATTGGGTAATTATTACAGATAAAAGGCGAATCATCAATGACTTTTATCTTTGCATTTATATTATTAAGTGATGAAACGACTGCTATGATATTTGATTCGGCAACACAATACCCGATATCAATTTTGACTTGATAATTTCCAGTTTCACTAAGCCATAATTCTTGACTCGTAATATTAGTTATCAAAACTCCATTACGATACCATTTGCAGTAACTATAATCCAAAAAGTTTTCAATTTTAAGATAAATAGACCTACCATTACAAAGTGTTGTACCCCACGGAGCTGTTAATTTCAGTACTATATTATTTGTAGAGACAATATTTATAGATTTCGTAGTAGTTTTACAAACTCCATTTACAATTGAAAGTGAATAAACTCCAGGTTGGTCTGCCAAGATATATTGCTGTTTTTCGCCCGTAATATTCATACCATTCCTTCTCCATTGGAACTTAGCATTTGGTAACGTTTCTGTCTGAATAACAATTCTTTGTCCTCCATTACCACACAATATACTGTCATTAGCATAAATCATCGCATCAAACGAATCGCTAATTTGAACATCAAATTTACCCCTCCCAAATTCACATCCACTATCGGTAACTTGTACCTCATAAATTCCTTTTTCAGTAACTGTATAATGATAATCGGTTGCATTAGGTATTAATAGATTATTCTTATACCACTGATAGCTCGCTGAATTACTTATATATTCAGACCTAAGCACTTTTGGAGTATCATAACAATTGGCTCTTCGGTCAGCAATTACATAAGAAGAGTTGGCATTAGTTGAAAATAACTGTTCGGGAAGACTTTCAACAACACATTCATTTTTTGATACTTTCACACTATACCTTGCCGTTGTGGATAAAAACGAAGCAGAATAATGTTTGTTTGTAGCGTCCTGTATTGGACTATCATTCAGAAACCATTGATAGTTTTTTGTAACATCATCATCTATATTAGTAAAGGTATATATATTTACAGATTTTTCGTTACATATTATAATAGGACCACCAGAAGGTACATAAATTTCAGGATATATACTTATATATGCACCTCCCAGTGCAGTAACAAAAATTGGTTCTGATTCCTCACTTATATACAATGTGTTGGGATAGGTAGTTCGTATTCTAAATTTATAATATCCAGATTTAGAAATTGTATCATTTCTCAGCGAAAAATTATAACTCCCAGGGGAAGTAACTTGAATAACACCAAACGGATTATCAAAACTCCCATTAACATCTGACATTTCTAAGATGTAATAAAAGTTAGGAAACCAATTACCCGTTGTTGTAAAATTAAAATTTACATTATCATTTTTACAGAATCTATTTACATTAAAAATGGGCATACTAAGTGTACGATTTCCAATACTTTTCTTATTGATAAATTGTAAATTAGTTTCTTTTGTATCGCCTACACGTAATGAATTAAATGCCCTAATTTTGTAAACATAAAGGTGGTTATCAATTAAATTTCTAAAGTTAACCCTACCCACATACCCTAAATCTTGATAATTATAAATGATGATATTTGAAGTAGAATCTTTAAGATACACTTGAAAATGCACAAAAGATTCTTGATTAAGTGTATCCCATTTTAAAACGAAATCGGTTTGATAGGTATCAACAGTTATTGGTAAATTTACTTTCGGAACACTCACAACATCATCTGGATGCTGTGCCATTGATGTAGAAAAGGAAAACCACATTAAGTAGCTTAAAATACCAAATATTAACTTCATATTGTGTGAGTCAAAGCTTATAAATCCTCAATATACATTTATTTACTAACCCTAATCTTAGTAATAGTATTAGATACAACTTCTTCATAATAAGCCATTACTTTTCGACCATTGATTTTTACCATTTCAGGGGTTATGTAATAATCGAATAATAGTTTTTGATTATCAGTAGTGGTAATCGAAATTGTACTTGGTAAATCACTTTCTGTTACTTTTGTTGCTCCTCTCAATACTCCTACAACCATCTGCACATTATCACTAAACTCCATTGGTTCAGTATTTATCGCTGATTTTCCGTTGATTTGTAAATCGACTAAGGCATTAGTCAAATCGCTGTTATACGTAAATGCTACATATTTACCCTTCCATTTCTTCAAAATCCCCATATTAACATTTTTTACTTCTTCAAGATTTATTGTAAAATATTCTGAGAATTTACGTTCAGGAAACTCGATGTGCAAAGTAGCCAATGGATATCCAGAATCTTCGACTTCTTTTAATATACCAAACTCATTGATGCCTTCATCAATCCTTGCTTTACTATCATTATTAAATGAGGCTGAATTACTTTGATTTGAAATAAATAATAGTGTAAAAAGAACAAAAAAGACAGTAATAATCTGAAAGTTTTTCATCTGATAATAGGTATTTTTAAGTGATTAGTTTTGGCTGTAAGTAACTCAATATAAACAATAAATACAAAAAAATGCCTCACAATTTCTTGTGAGGCATTCCGTACAGGGAGTTATTCCCTGATATTACTTATTTGCCTCAGCAGCAATCAGATTAAGTGCTGAACCTGCCTTAAACCAGCCAATTTGGCTTTCGTTATATGTATGATTCAACTTGATTTCTTCTGAAGAACCATCTTTGTGCGTAATTACCAATGTCAAAGGCACACCTTCAGCAAAAGTAGTTAAGCCAGTGATAGCAAAAGTATCATCTTCTTTAATTTTATCATAATCCGCAGGATTTGCAAATGTCAATGCCAACATACCCTGTTTTTTCAAGTTTGTTTCGTGGATACGAGCAAACGAACGAACAATGATAGCACGAACACCCAAATGACGTGGCTCCATAGCGGCGTGTTCACGTGATGAACCTTCACCATAATTTTCGTCACCTACTACGATTGTACCTACGCCAGCAGCTTTATATGCACGTTGTACGGCAGGAACTTCGCCATAAACACCTGTCAATTGGTTTTTAACTGTGTTTGCTTTATCATTCACAAAGTTGATCGCACCAATCAAAAGGTTATTTGAGATATTATCAAGGTGTCCACGGTATTTTAACCATGGTCCAGCCATTGAAATATGGTCAGTTGTACATTTTCCTTTGGCTTTAATCAATAATTTTAAACCAGAAAGGTCAGTTCCTTCCCAAGCTTTGAATGGTTCAAGTAATTGTAAACGATCAGACTTTGGACTTACCGCTACTTTTACTTTGCTACCATCTTTCTTAGGTTTTTGGTATCCTGCATCTTTTACATCAAAGCCCATTGGAGGCAATTCAACACCAAATGGATTTTCAAGTTTTACTTGCTCGCCATTTTCGTTAGTTAATGTATCTTTTGCAGGGTTGAAAGTCAAATCACCAGCGATTGCAAATGCTGTTACGATTTCTGGAGAAGCCACAAATGCGTGTGTATTTGGATTTCCATCGGCACGTTTAGCAAAGTTACGGTTGAATGAAGTGATGATTGAGTTTCTTTCACCTTTTTCAGCACCGTGTCTTGCCCATTGACCGATACAAGGTCCACAAGCATTAGCTAATACAACACCACCGATTGCATCAAACTTAGCGAGGATACCATCACGTTCTGCTGTGAAACGCACTAATTCTGAACCTGGAGTGATTGTGAATTCTGCTTTTGCTTTCACATTTTTAGCAGCAGCTTGTGAAGCTATCGAAGCAGCACGTGTCATATCTTCATACGAAGAGTTTGTACACGAGCCTATTAGACCCACATCTAATTTTTGAGGCCATTTGTTTTTGATAACTGCTTTTGCAAACTTAGATAACGGCCAAGCCAAATCTGGCGTGAATGGTCCGTTGATTCTTGGCTCAAGTCTTGAAAGATTGATTTCAATAACTTGGTCATAATATGCTTCAGGATTATCAATACACTCTTGGTCAGGGCGTAACAAATCTTTGATACCATTTGCCAAAGAAGCAACTTTTGCACGACCAGTAGCCTTCAAATAAGCTGCCATCTTTTTATCATAACCGAAAACAGATGTTGTAGCACCAATTTCAGCACCCATATTACAGATAGTACCTTTACCAGTTGCCGATAAGCTATCAGCACCTTTGCCAATATATTCAACAATTGCACCTGTACCACCTTTTACTGTTAACTGACCTGCAACTTCCAAGATAACGTCTTTTGCTGAAGCCCATCCTTTCAATTTACCAGTCAATTTTACACCAATTAATTTTGGCATTTTCAATTCCCAAGGCAAGCCTGCCATTACGTCGCAAGCATCGGCTCCACCAACACCAATCGCTACCATACCCAAACCACCTGCATTTGGTGTGTGTGAGTCAGTACCAATCATCATACCTCCTGGGAAAGCGTAATTTTCGATAACAACTTGGTGGATAATACCAGCACCTGCTTTCCAGAAGCCAATACCATATTTATTTGAAACAGAAGCTAAGAAATCATAAACTTCTTTATTTTTTTCGGTAGCAATTTTTAAATCGTCAGTTGCACCAACTTTCGCTTGGATCAAGTGGTCACAGTGAACAGTTGAAGGAACGGCCACTTTCGGACGACCAGCCGACATAAATTGCAATAAAGCCATTTGAGCTGTTGCATCTTGCATCGCAACACGGTCAGGGGCAAAGTCAACGTAGTCAACACCTCTGCCATAAGCATTAGTAGCTTCACCTTCGCACAAGTGCGAATAAAGAATTTTTTCGGCCAAAGTAAGTGGTCTTCCAACTGCCTTACGAGCAGCGGCTACTCTTTCTGGCATTCGAGCGTAAACGCTCTTAATCATATCTAAGTCAAAAACTGCCATTAGTTAAAATAATTTAAGATTTTATAGTTACCGAAATTCGATGTAATTATGAGTTGAACAAAAGTACGAAACTATGATTAATTACAGGAATGATTTCTTGCAAAAATAGAATAGAAGCAATGTAAATACAACCTTTGACGACGATTATCTTAAAAATATATCAAAAAAAGCTCAATTTTAATCAAAATCTAATCCAACAAACCTTTTTTTTGCTTTTTGGGCAAAGTTTTGTGTAATCCGAACGATCGTTTTAACAATTAAAAAAGATATTTTTTTGGCAATTTTTCACAGAAAATAGTTGTTTTATGAATCAAGGCTTATATTTGAGCCAAAATTATCAAAATCAGGATAGATGTCGAAAAATTTAGTTATAGTTGAGTCCCCTGCCAAAGCCAAGACCATTGAGGGTTATCTTGGCAAAGATTTCACCGTTAAGTCAAGTTTTGGTCATGTAAGAGATTTACCTGATAAAGAATTAGGAATTGATGTAAAAAATCAGTTTTTACCTAATTATATAGTATCATCCGATAAAACAAAGGTGATAAGTGAGTTAAAAAAATTGGCTAAAGAATCGGAAACAGTCTGGCTCGCAACCGATGATGACCGAGAAGGAGAAGCTATTTCTTGGCATTTGAAAGAAGCATTGGGCTTGACAGATGCAACTCCAAGAATTGTTTTCAGAGAGATTACAAAGAAAGCTATCACCACTGCTATTCAGAATCCACGTACAATAAATATGGATTTGGTAAATGCACAACAAGCACGTCGTGTATTGGATAGACTCGTAGGATTTGAATTATCGCCAGTTTTATGGCAAAAAATTCGTACTGGCGAACGCACCAATCTTTCGGCTGGACGTGTACAGTCTGTAGCTGTAAGAGTGATAGTTGACCGTGAACGTGAAATTGATGCCCACGATTCAAAATCATCATTTAAAGTTGTTGCACAATTTATTGTAGAAAAAGGCAAAGTTCTAAATGCCGAACTGGGCAAAAACTTTGAAAAAGAGGCCGATGCAAAAGCATTTCTTGAAAAATGTATAGGTGCAATCTTTACAATCAAAAATCTTGAAGTAAAACCTGCTAAAAAATCGCCTGCTGCTCCTTTTACAACTTCAACCTTGCAGCAAGAAGCCTCTCGTAAATTAGGCTTCTCAGTTTTGCAGACCATGACCGTGGCACAGAAGCTTTACGAAGCAGGTAAGATTTCATATATGCGTACGGACTCGACTAATCTTTCGGATGAGGCCATTGAGAAAGCAAAAACGCAGATAGAAAATGCTTATGGCGAAAAATATGTCAAAACTCGTAAATATAAAACCAAAAGTGAGTCGGCACAAGAAGCCCACGAAGCCATTCGTCCGACCGATTTTGGTACTGAAAAAGTGGACGGTGATAGAAATGAGCAACGTTTGTACGATTTGATATGGAAACGCTCGATTGCGTCCCAAATGGCTGATGCTGAACTTGAACGCACGATTGCAACAATTGGTATTTCTACAACCAACGAAGAATTAGTAGCAACTGGTGAGGTAATTAAATTCGACGGTTTCTTGAAAGTCTATCTCGAATCGAACGATGACGAAGACGAGGAGAATAAAGGAATGTTACCTCCATTGAATATCGGTCAGATTTTAGATTTGGCGATTATGAAAGCTACTCAACGTTTTTCAAAACCACCAGCTCGATATACTGAAGCAAGTTTAGTAAAGAAACTTGAGGAAATGGGCATTGGCCGTCCGTCAACTTATGCCCCTACAATTTCGACGATTATCAAGCGAAATTATGTAGTGAAAGAAGACCGCCCAGGAAAAGAAAGAGAATTTAAAGAGTTGACACTCAAAGAAAATGCAATTTCGGAAAGAACGGCCAAAGAAAATTATGGCACTGAGAAAGCTAAACTGTTCCCAACCAACGTTGGAATGGTGGTTAATGATTTTCTTGTTGACAATTTTGATGCCGTAATCGACTATAATTTTACGGCGAAAGTTGAGAAAGATTTTGATATTGTGGCCGATGGCAAAGCTGAATGGCAAAATATTATTTCAAACTTCTATAAAGACTTTCACAGTAAAATTGAGCAAGCATCAGATGTAAAATCAACAGCAGGAACTCGTGAACTTGGCATCGACCCAAAATCAGGCAAAAAGGTTTCGGTAAAGATTGGAAAATTTGGGCCGTACGTGCAAATCGGAGAAAAAGACGATGATGAAAAACCAACTTTCGTAAGTCTGAAAAAAGGACAGTTGATTGATACTATCACACTTGAAGAGGGTTTGGCATTATTTGATTTACCTAAACTCCCAAGAGAAGTTGGTTTCTTTGAAGACTTACCAATTATTGTTTCAATCGGTAAGTTTGGGCCGTATATCAAACATAACGACAAATTTTATAATATTGACAAAACTGAAGACCCTTATCTGATTGACCAAGCGAGGGCTATTGAGCTAATAACAATTCAGCGAAACAGTAATGATTTGTCTCAGCCTAAAGATTTAGGTATTTATGAAGGTTTGGCCGTGAATATCGGCAAAGGAAGATTCGGTCCTTATGTAAAACACGGCGATAAATATTATAATATTGATAAGAAAACTGACCCATCGACACTTACAGTTGAAGGTGCAATTGAAATTATTAAAGCTAAAAAAGCAGCAGAAAGCAATAAAATAATTAAGGAATTTGAAGAAAATAAAACAATTCAAGTACTTAATGGGCAATATGGGCCATACATCAAAGCAGGTAAACGCAACGTAAAAATTCCAAAAGGAACTGACCCAGCAACATTGACTTTGGAAGATTGCTTGAAATTGGCAAATGGTTGATTTTAATGGTAAATGATAAATGGTAAATGGTGAATTATGCCTTCACGTTATAAAATATGTGGCACAACTTATTAGAAATAATAATTAGTTGTGCCATTTTTGTATCATATAAATACAAGAAAATATGAAAAAGAAACTTGTAGTTTTAACAGGTGCGGGCATTAGTGCTGAAAGTGGCATCATGACATTTCGTGATGCGGGAGGTTTGTGGGAAAATCATAGTATCGAAGAAGTAGCAACTCCCGAAGGTTGGCGTAAAAACCCAAAGTTGGTTTTACAATTTTATAACGAACGCCGTGCAAAGGCCGCTGAAGCAAAACCAAATGCTGGCCATCTGGCACTGGCTGACTTAGAAAAATACTTTGATGTAAGAATCATTACTCAAAATGTTGACGGCTTGCACGAAAAAGCGGGTTCAACAAATGTTTTGCATCTTCATGGTGAACTATCAAAGGTAAGAAGCGTAAAAAACGATAATTTAATTTATGAAATTGGGGCAAAATCTATCGAAATTGGAGATTTGGCCGAAGATGGAGGACAGCTTCGCCCACATATAGTTTGGTTTGGTGAAATGGTTCCAATGATTGAACCAGCAGCTGATTTATGCCTTAATGCTGATATTTTTGTAGTAATTGGTACTTCGATGCAAGTTTATCCCGCTGCTGGATTGATAGGCTATGTATCTGACGATGCTCCAAAATATATCATTGACCCCAACATGCCCGAGGTTTCAAACCTCTATCAAAATTTGACTTTTATTACTGAAACAGCTACTGTTGGGGTTCCTGAATTAGCCCAAAAGTTAATCCAAAACTTTATATGATTTTTTAGTCTTAATAAATATTCACCAACAAAAAAGCCTCTGTCTATGAAAACAGAGGCTTAAATCTATAATAAGAATTATCTTAAACGTGAGCTTCTAATTTTGAAGTAAGGATATGCTTAGGCACTGCACCAACAATTTTATCAACCATTACTCCACCTTTAAAAATCATCAAAGTAGGAATTGAGCGGATACCAAAACTTGCTGGAACGTTCGAGTTAGCATCAACATCCATCTTGCCAACAATTGCTTTTCCTTCATATTCACCAGCAATTTCCTCAACAACTGGTCCTATCATTTTACATGGTCCACACCATTCTGCCCAAAAATCAACTAATACTGGTGTGTCCGATTTGATTAAGTCTGCAAAACTTGCATCTGTAATTTCAATTGCTTTACCTGCCATTTCTGTAAATTCCTCTTCGGAAATAAAAATATTATTTATAATTTGTTTTATTGATTGGATAACAAAACAGTAATAAATAAAAGTTCCTTTCAAAATGAATTACCTTTTCAATAAGAAAAATGCTTAGATTTTACTCAAAAATTGACTCGTATGACATCGGACGAGAAGAATGCTGAATAATTTTCTCCTCATTTCTAATTCTATAAACAATCCTGTACTGCTTAAAAATCAACTCTCTAATATCTTTCCTATTAAACTCTGTCACCATTTTGCCAATTTGAGGAAAAGTCTTCAACAACTCAACTTTCTCAAATACTTTATCTACAAACCTATCGGCTAAAACTTCTGAACTATGTCCCAAATGCTCTTTAATTAAAAGAATATCATCAAAAACTTTATTTGACCAATGAATACTAATCATTTTCCCAATTTTAGTTTTAATTCTTCAGTGGTCATTACTTCATTTTTATCATCTTGCTCCATGCCTTTTTCTACTGCACTAATAAAGAGAAGTCTTTCAACAAGTTCGTCGATAGAAAATTCATTAGGCATATTTTTAATATCGCTTATTACTCTCTCTCTTGTTAACATTTTTTTGTTATTATAGATATGATGTAAAAATACTTCTTTTTGAGAAAAAAACAAATTAGTGCTTTTTACGCTAAAACAACATTCTCTTCACCAACTAATTCTTTCAATTCTTTTACAAAATCGTTGGTTGAAGCTACTTTTTGCTTACGAGAAAGCAACATTACATCCATTTTTTCTTCGGAATCATAAACCGACATTTTGAAGTCAAAATTACCTGGGTAACGAGCCGTAGTTTTTTGAATTTGCTCTATCAACTGAGCATTTACAAACTGTAAGCCCAACGAAATTTTCACTTCTTTGAATAGTTTATTTCTGATTTCACTCAATAATTCCATGCCGAGCGGCTTGAACTCAAAATCACCTTCACGCCCCCATTTGGTTTGTATTTTTCCACGAATGAATAAAAACAATCCAACTTGCATATACTTAGAGAAATTAACAAAGTCTTGCCCAAAAAACATCATTTCCATACTTGAATTATAATCTTCAATTTTCATAATTCCGAATGGATTTCCATTTTTGGAGGTCTTGTGCATCACACTCGTTACAACCCCGCCGATGGCAAATTCTTTATTAGCGTTCAGTGGGTCAAAAACTTGGTCGAGCGGCACACAACGACGCATTTCGAGCCTAAATTCATCAAGCGGATGCCCCGAAATATAAAATCCTACGACCTCCTTTTCAAACTTTAGTTTCTGAATATCACCCCATTTTTCACATTCTGGAATTTTAGGCTTGGCAATATCAAATGCTCCACCCATATTCCCAAAGAGTGAATTTTGCCCAGCATCTTTGTTTTCATGGTATTTATTGGCGTATTTGATAATTTTTTCAATCAACGTTGTGCCTTCGGTTTCATCAAAGAATTGACCTCGATGCAAATCTGTGAAGCAATCGAAAGCACCAGCATAAGCAAAAGATTCGAGGGTTTTCTTGTTGACTGTTCGTAGGTTTACACGAGTAATAAAATCAAAAATATCAGTAAAATGACCTTTCTTCCGTTCCTCAATAATGGCATCAACTGCCGCATCACCCGAGCCTTTAATTCCCCCCATTCCGAAACGAATATCCCCTTGCTTGTTGACACTAAATTGCTTTTGAGATTCATTGACATCTGGCCCAAGTACATTCAAGCCCAGAGCCTTACATTCTTCCATGAAAAATGTAATTTTATCAATATTTCCTAATTGGGAAGTCATAACGGCCGCCATGTATTCGGAGGTATAATGAGCCTTCAAATAAGCAGTTTGATAGGCAACAAACGCATAACAAGTCGAATGCGATTTATTGAAGGCATAAGAGGCAAACGCTTCCCAGTCAGTCCACACTTTTTCAAGTGTTTTTCCATCGTGTCCTTTGGCCATTGCACCGTCCATAAACTTTGGTTTAAGTTTATCGAGTGTTGCACGGTCTTTTTTACCCATAGCTTTACGCAAAACATCGGCATCACCTTTCGAGAAACCTGCCAATTTTTGCGATAAAAGCATTACCTGCTCCTGATACACTGTAATTCCATAAGTTTCTCCCAAAAACTCTTCCATATCGGCCAAATCATACTTTACCTCTTCCCTACCGTGTTTACGGTTGATAAAGTTAGGGATATAGGCAATCGGCCCAGGTCTATACAAGGCATTCATCGCAATCAAGTCATCAAGTCTATCGGGTTTGAGTTCCTTCATGTATTTTTTCATACCATCGGATTCAAACTGGAAAACTGCGTTGGTTTCGCCTCGTTGAAAAAGTTCGTACGTCAGCTTATCGTCGAGCGGAATATTATCAATATCAATTTCTACCCCATGATTTTCTTTAATCATTCGGAGACAATCTTTGATAATCGTCAAGTTTCGCAGACCTAAAAAGTCCATCTTGATTACACCCGCATCTTCAATAATTTTCCCTTCGTATTGTGTAATCAATAATTCTGTTTCTTTTGAAGTTGAAACAGGTAAAATATTGAATAAATCTTCGGGAGCAATGATGATACCCGCCGCATGAATACCCGTGTTTCGTACCGTTCCTTCAAGCCTATGAGCTTGTTGTAAAACCTTGCCTGTGAGGTCATTACCATTATACATGGCTCTAAACTTCTTAACATTCTCAATCTCGTCGGGTTGTACACCAATATCCGCCAAGCTGCCTTTTCCTTCGAGTGGATAATTGACCATTTTCTCGAAATCAATGCCATAGGCGGGTTTATCAGGCACCAATTTCACGATATAATTGGCATCGGCCAAAGGTAATTCCATAACTCGGGCTACATCTTTGATAGATGATTTAGTGGCCATCGTACCGTAAGTAATGATTTGAGCCACTTGATTTTTGGTATATTTTTGCACCACATAATCAATCACTTTTTGGCGACCTTCATCGTCAAAGTCGGTATCAATATCGGGCATTGACTTACGGTCAGGATTCAAGAAACGCTCAAAAAGTAATTGGTATTTGATAGGGTCGATATTAGTGATACCGATGCAATACGCCACTGCCGAACCTGCCGCCGAACCACGACCTGGCCCAATCATTACGCCCATGTCTCGCCCAGCCTTTATAAAGTCAGAAACTATGAGAAAGTAACCTGCAAAACCCATTGATTTGATGGTGAATAGCTCAAAATCGAGGCGTTCTTGCACCTCCACTCCTATCTCACTGTAACGTTTTCTTGCACCTTCGTAAGTCAAGTGTTTCAAGTATTCCCACTGATTGGCAACATCATCATCATGAATTTTAAATTCGTTCGGAATCGGGAAGTTGGGAAGCATGATGTCACGCTTCAATTTTAAGGTTTCGACCTTAGAAACAATCTCGTTGGTGTTATCAATAGCCTCGGGCATATCGCTAAACAACGTGGTCATTTCCTGCGTAGTCTTGAAATAAAACTGGTCGTTGTAGAAAGCAAAACGAGTATCTTTTGATGAGCCCTCATCATCATTAAAATCTTTGGCCGAAGGCGTAGAAAATTTTTCGTTGGTATTTACACACAACAAAATATCGTGAGCTACCCAATCTTGCTGGTCAACGTAGTGACTATCGTTCGAGGCGATTACCTTAACTTGGTATTTCTTAGCAAATTTCACCAAAACCTCATTGGCTTTTATTTGCTCAGGAATATCATGTCGTTGAAGTTCTACGTAATAATCTTCCCCAAATCTATCCAGCCACCATTGAAATTCTTTTTCTCCCTCTTCTTCTCCTTTTTTCAGAATCATTTGTGGCACAGAAGCTCCAATACAGCACGTAGTGGCAATCAAACCATCTTTGTACTGGTCAATCATGGCCTTCGTGATACGGGGATATTTACCGTAAAGACCTTCTATATAACCCAAAGAGCAGAGTTTTACGAGATTTTTATAACCTTGAGCGTTTTTTGCTAACAAAAGCTGGTGAAAACGCTTGTCTTTTTGCTCTTTCGTAAATTGCTTACGATGGTGGTCTTCAACCACATAAAACTCACAGCCAACGATTGGTTTTACACCAAACTTTCCAGCTGTTGACACAAAATCAAAAACGCCAAACATATTCCCGTGGTCGGTAATGGCCATAGCAGGCATATTATCGGCTTGGGCTTTTTTGAAGAGTTTTTTGATGTCGGAAGCTCCATCAAGTAACGAAAACTGGGTATGATTATGTAGGTGAGAAAATTGCATTTTGGGAGAATTAAAAATAAAGAATCGAGAATTAAGAATGATTAGGCATTACATATTTCTCGCATTAAAACAGATTTGGTAAGTTTTAATTTTAGTATTTCAACCATAAACTTAGTCAAAAAGTGTGAGTTTTTTGAGAGAAATTTGTTTGAATAAAATTAAATCACTGATAGTCAAGTTTATAATTGAAAACATTTTCAAAAAAATTTGAAAACTCAATATCAAATCGTATCTTTGCACCCCAATTTACTTTTTGTTCAATACTTAATGTTTTAGCGATGCCAAAGCAAAAAACCAATTCTGGAGCGAAAAAACGCTTCAAAATTACAGGAACAGGTAAGATTAAGCGTAAACACGCTTTCCATAGCCACATCCTAACAAAAAAATCTAACAAACGTAAAAGAAACTTGGTTTCTGCAACGCTTGTAAGTGCCGCAGATACAGACCGTATCGAAGGCTTATTATGTATGTAATTTGATAAATTAAGAATTGAGAATGTAGAATTAAGAATGTTTTTCTAAATTTTCGTATTCAGTTTTTAAGATTTCAAATTAAAGTACATGGTTAAATGCAGTTCAAAAATTGATACTGCTTATGTTTCACCCGACAAATGGCAACGAAAGAGTTATGAACGGTTCACCGTTGCGATTCTGAATTATGAGTTATGAGTTGAAGAATCTAACCATTCTTAATTCTTAATTCTCAATTCTTAATTAAAATAGCCGCCAACGTCAAAAAACTAAAAAACAAAAAAATGCCAAGAAGTGTCAATCACGTAGCGTCAAGAGCGAGACGTAAAAAAGTCCTAAAATTAGCCAAAGGTTATTACGGACGTAGAAAAAATGTTTGGACGGTTGCGAAAAATGCCGTTGAAAAAGGTTTAGTTTATGCCTATTCAGGTCGTAAACAAAAGAAAAGAAGTTATCGTCGTTTGTGGATTGTTCGTATCAACGCTGGTGTGCGTCCTCTCGGAATGTCATACTCTGTTTTGATTGACAAACTCGCAAAGGCAGGCATCGAACTTAACAGAAAAGTATTGGCCGACTTAGCAATGAACCATTACGATGCGTTCAAAGCGGTTGTTGACAAAGTGAAATAACCCCTAATTCCTAAAGGAAATAAAGGTTAGTTTATAATGTAAAAAGCATCAAGTTAAACTTGATGCTTTTTTATGACTCTGCATGAAAGGCCTAAGTTTCAATTATCAAAGTTTTCAAACCTTTCCATTTCCCTTCATTATCTTGTCCAATTAAGTAGGCTTCAAATTCCACTCTGTTTCCAGCTCGTAAATACTCTATATTGATGAGGTTTTCCGTAACTAAATCTTTAATTTTCAAAAATTTAGCTGCTCTTTCTTTTTCAAAATCAGTCCACCATTCTTTTTCAGTGATTATTGATTCGAAAAATTTTTCCCAAGGTAAAACCTCTACTCTAACTGCTGGTGTCACACCAATATATTTCCTAAAAAGAATTGTATCAAAAGGAGCAGGATTGTCGGCTTGCCAATCAATTACTTTTATTTTTTCATCTGATTCGCTCGGATATAATAGACCATTGACACCTTTCGTCAAAATTTCGACAAGTGTTTTTTCTGAATTTTGGTTGATTTCGCTCACTTTTTTTGGTTAGTAAAATTTCTTTTGTACTTTTCGTTACCTTTCAATGGTTTGTGTGTCAAATATCCGAAAATAATTCCAATATATTTGGAAAAAAATGTAAGTAAAATAGTAATATTGTGCCAATTAAAAACCATTAAATCAAAAAAAAATGTTAGAAGTATTGCAAGGTCTTATTCAACAAGCTGGTCAAAGTGCTGTCGTTCAAAACCCAGAAGTTCCAAATGAGCATAATGAAGGTGTTATGGGCGAAGTAATGCAGGGTCTTATGGGAGGACTTTCAAATCAAGCGAATTCACAAGGTGGTCTTGGAAGCTTAATCGGATTACTCGGCGGAGGTGCTGGTAATGGTGGCAACTTAATGTCGAATCCAATTGTTGGAAGCATTGCTCAAAGTGTAGTTGGCAACCTTATGGAAAAATTCGGATTGTCAAATTCGGCTGCTGCCGGAGTAGTTGGAAGTATGTTGCCATCTGTATTAGGAGGGCTTATTAACAAAACAAACGACCCAAATGATGATTCCATTGACATGGGTGGTTTAATGGGGTCTATTACAGGTGGAAAAACAAACGGTATTGATTTCGGAAGCCTACTTAGTCAAGGAGCAGGTGCTTTGGCTGATGGCAAATTAGATATGAATGATTTAATGAATATCGCAGGAAGTGCGATGGGCGGCCAAAAACAACAAGGTGGCGGTGGCTTAGGAAGCCTTCTTGGAGGCCTATTTGGCGGCAAATAAGATAATCAGCCTTAAATTAGCGTAGTTAGTTGAATATATCTGACCATTAAATAAATAATGGAATTGATATATTCAATTGGCTACGCTTTTTTTGTAAATTTGGATTAGCATTTGATTATTATAAATAACTACTACATGAAATTTGTAGCTCCACTCACTCTATTGTTATTATCGTTTGTTTCTGTTGGTCAGATAAGCATAACATTTCCAATGGAAAAAGCGGTCTTCCAAAGAAATCAAAATAACACTTCTAATATTTATATAGCGGGAAGCTATACGTCAAATATTTCTTCTGCCGAAGCTCGCTTTATAAACGCCACAAATAGTCAGGTTGTTATTGACTGGACAACCTTCACCACTAACATTAATGGAGGAATTTTTAGTGGGTATGTAGCTAATGTTCCTGGAGGTTGGTATATTGTGGAAGTTAGAGGAAAATTGGGAACGAATATTATTGGTACAGCAACCATCAATCGACTTGGTGTAGGTGAAGTATTCTTGATTGCGGGGCAATCAAATGCACAAGGGAGAGAGGGTAATTGGAGTGAAGTTGGAGCTAACGATGAGCGTGTACTAACCCACAACGAATTATCATGGTATGATATTTCAATTCAGCAGTGCGATAAAAAAACACCTAATTATCCTTCTTTCACTCAGATATTTAGCAATGGTGATACTCGAAGTTTTTTATCGAAGACAGGTTTCAATCCTTGGTGCTACGGAAAACTGGGTGATAATTTAACAGCAAAATTAGGTGTTCCTATAGTTTTTTTCAATGCTGCGGCAACAAACACCACATCATATAACTGGAAAGAAAGCTCAGACGGTCAACCAACACAGAACTTTTTTGACCCATTGCAATTTAGTTATTGTAATGCGGTTGGAGTTCCTTATTCTGGATTAGAAAGAACAATTAATTATTACGCATCAATATTTGGTGTAAGAGCAATTTTATGGCATCAAGGTGAAACTGATAATAGTGCAAATACTTCGGAATCCAATTATTATTCAAATGTAAATCATATTATAAATAAAACTCGTTCAGAATTAGGTAATATACCTTGGGTCATTTCTCGTGCTTCTGTCAATAATAAATATGCAAATGGTGGTGCAGGAAACCCAAACTATAATATTATTAATGCACAAAATTCATTGGTCAATAGTAGCAATAAGGTTTACCCAGGGCCTTCAACGGATGATATTTTGGGTTCCAATCGTTTGGATGAAGTTCACTTTTACGGTGCAGGGCTTATAGAATTGGCTAACAGATGGGATTCTGCACTAAGCAATGATTTTTTCAATGATGCAACTCCAATCACCGCAAAAGTGTTTCCTCAACTATCGGTAAGTTGTCATTCCGCAACTGAACTCCGAATTACAGCCCCCGCTGGCTATAATTCATATAAATGGGTACGTATTGATACTGGAAATGAGGATTATGAAGATCCTACCGAAGCCACCTCCCAATTTATTGACCGTTCATCTGGTACGTATCGTTGCTATGTAACAGATGCTCAAGGAAATATTACTTTTACACAGCCAGTGACAGTTCAGAATGTTGGTTCGCAGTGCAGTTGTGTAGGTATAACTACTTGCTCGGGAGTTACTTATTTATCAGATGTAGCGGCTTGTAGCTCATCAAATGGTTGGGGTCCAGTAGAAATGGATAAAAGTAACGGAGAAAATGGAGCAGGTGATGGAACAACTCTTAAATTAAGAGGAACAAGTTTTTCAAAAGGCATAGGTACGCATGCAAATTCAACAATTATTTACAGGCTAAATAACAATTTCGGCAGATTTATTTCTTCGATTGGCATTGATGATGAGGTGGCCTCCGCAAGTGCAGGAACAACCGTGATTTTTAAGGTTTATAAAGACAATCAATTAACATATACAAGTGGCACCCTCAATAAAAATAGTTCTATCGTAAAAATCAATTTAGATGTTGCGGGGGTAAATGAACTCAAACTCGAAGTCAATGATGCTGGCGATAATAACTTTGCAGACCATGCTGACTGGGCAAATGCTCGATTGCATTGTGTAGATACCCAAGCTCCCTCCGCACCTACTTCATTAGTTGAAAGCTTACTTTCTCAAAACTGTGTAACACTTTCATGGAATGCTTCTACCGATAATATGGAGGTAGAAAAATATAATATCTACCAAGATGGAGCTTTAATTGGTAGTGTTGAAGCACCAATAACAACTTTCAAAATAACTGGACTCAATCCGTTGTATTATTATACATTTGTAGTAAAAGCAGTTGATTATTCAGGTAATATTTCAAACCAAAGTAATTTGGTAGAAATTGTTACATTACAAAATTTAATCATATCAAACTCCAATAAAATCATCAATAAAGGCCAATCAAGTTCATTATTGGCTTTTGGTTGTTTTGGAGGAACCGTTACCTGGTCAAACGGCTCATCGGCAAATCCTTTAGTAGTTAGTCCAACAGACACAACAATTTACAGCGTTACTTGCAAAGTTGGCGATTGTACAAGTGCTGCCACCCGAGATACTGTTAAAGTTATTCCAGACTGCAAAAGTATCTATTCATTAGTAAAAAATAAAGATAACTATACTGGTGCAAGCACGTCGCTGACTTTCAATGCCTCACAAACTATTTCAGCAACAAATATTATCTCTTCAAGTGCGAAAGTAAATTACAATGCGGCCAAATCAGTAACACTACTTCCCGGATTTTCTGTAGATTCAGGAACTGTATTTAGAGCAAATATTGCTGGTTGTCCAAGCACGCCGAGTCTTCCAAGTTCAGCTGCTGACAATTTGGAAGTTTTACCAATAATTGAGACAAAATTAAGACCATCAAGGAAATTGACACAATAGTTATCTGACAATCTGTCAGTATTTGCTGCCAAATTTATGCTTGGCATTTCAATTGTTGAGATAAATAATTGAAATAAATTGATTAAAAATACTGACACAAAAAACATGGGAAAAATTATTGGAATTGACTTAGGAACAACAAACTCGTGCGTTGCTGTGATGGAAGGAAACGAGCCAGTTGTTATTGCAAACAGCGAAGGTGCTCGTACTACCCCTTCGATTGTAGCATTTTTAGAGAATGGAGAAAAGAAAATTGGAGCACCTGCCAAACGTCAAGCTATCACTAATCCTAAAAATACGATTTCTTCTATCAAACGTTTTATGGGAAAACGTTTTACAGAAGTTGGAAGTGAATTAAAAACAATTGCTTATGATGTTGAACAAGGAGCAAATAATACTCCACGTGTACGCATCGGCGATAGATTATATACTCCTCAAGAAATTTCGGCATCTATTCTTCAAAAAATGAAGCAAACTGCCGAAGACTATCTTGGCACAACTATTACAGAGGCTGTTATCACTGTTCCAGCATACTTTAACGATGCAGAGCGTCAAGCAACTAAAGAAGCGGGTACAATCGCTGGTTTAGATGTAAAACGTATCATCAACGAACCAACGGCTGCGGCCTTGGCGTATGGTCTCGACAAGCAAGGTAAAGATATTACAGTTGCGGTCTTTGACTTAGGTGGTGGTACTTTTGACGTTTCGATTCTTGAATTGGGCGATGGTGTATTTGAAGTAAAATCAACTGATGGTGATACTCACCTCGGTGGTGATGACTTTGACCAAGTAATTATCGAATGGTTGGCAGAAGAATTTAAAAAAGATGAAGGTATTGACCTCCGTCAAGACGCAATGGCTTTACAACGCTTGAAAGAAGCAGCTGAAAGAGCTAAAATCGAACTTTCGAGTTCAGCACAAACTGAAATCAATTTGCCTTATATTTTCCCAGTAAATGGAATTCCTAAACACTTGGTAAGAAACCTTTCAAGAGCGAAATTTGAGCAGTTGTCTGATAACCTTATTCAACGTGCGATGGAGCCTTGTAAGCGTGCCATGAAAAATGCAGGCTTGAATATCAGTGATATTGATGAAGTTATTTTAGTTGGTGGTTCGACTCGTATCCCTAAGGTTCAAGAAGAAGTTGAGAAATTCTTTGGCAAAAAACCATCGAAAAATGTAAACCCTGATGAAGCTGTTGCTATCGGAGCGGCAGTTCAAGGTGGAGTTTTGACTGGCGAAGTAAAAGATATTTTGTTGCTTGACGTTATTCCATTATCACTTGGTATCGAAACTTTGGGTGGTGTATTTACAAAAATGATTGAGTCGAACACAACGATTCCAACCAAGAAAACTGAAACATTCTCAACAGCGGCTGATAACCAACCATCTGTTGAGTTACATATCCTGCAAGGTGAACGCCCAATGGCAACGCAAAACCGTACTCTCGGACGCTTCCATTTAGATGGTATTCCACCAGCACCACGTGGTGTACCTCAAGTAGAAGTAATGTTTGATGTTGATGCCAACGGTATCTTGAACGTTACGGCTAAAGATAAAGGAACAGGCAAAGAGCAAAAAATCAGAATTGAAGCATCTTCGGGCTTATCTGACGCAGAAATCCAAAAAATGCGTGATGAAGCAAAAGCAAACGAAGAAGCCGACAAAGCTGAAAAAGAAAAAGTAGAGAAAGTGAATGCGGCTGATACCATGATTTTCCAAACTGAAAAACAGTTGAAAGAATATGGTGACAAACTTTCAGAAGGCAACAAATCTGCAATTGAAGGTGCACTAACTGAATTGAGAGCCGCTCACGGCACGAAAGATTTAGCTGCGATTGATTCTGCAATGGAAAAAATAAATGCGGCATGGCAGGCTGCTTCGCAAGAAATGTATGCTGCTGGTGCAACTCCAGGAGCAGACGGTGGTCAACAAGCAGGTGGTAGCACTGCAACTGCTGACGAAGGTGTAACTGACGTAAACTTTGAAGAAGTAAAGTAATTTCTTCAAGAATTCATACAAAAGCCCCCTTTTCGAGAGAATTGGGGGCTTTTTTTATATCTGATGATAATACTTTTTACAGAAAATAAGTATTGACAACACCAAATAAGCAAGGCTAACAATAGTCCTAAGTCCGAATTGTATCAATACTACACCAACGAAAAGTAAAATAAATATCTTATATAAAAATGATTTCATATTCAGTGAAATCATTAATAGTAAGGACTTTAGGAGTAAACAAGTAGCAACAAGAATAAAGAAACTATTCAAGAAAACTGCCCAATCGAAAAGTAACTTTATTGCAATTATTTCGGGTAAAACTAAGATGATAATAGTTAAAATCCATTGCGAAAATGTAGTGGAAAGCTTGGTTGGAAAATTCAAAATAAAACTTAAATATTGACGCTCGAAACGGTAAATTTCAAAAATCAAGGCTGCATTCGATAAAGATATAAATAATGTAATCAATGCCCCCAAAGCAGATTGATTAAAATCTGATAATAATTCAGTCAACCCAAATATAAGTAAGACAGCAAAAAACTTACTAATCAAAAAAGTAAGCAAATGTTTATCAAAAATTTGAACAAACGTAATCATCAGCAGACTTTTCTTCCATTTCTTTATAAATTTCAGTAATAAACCGCCATTGTAAGCCTTAATAGGTGTATTTATTAGATGTATGTAAGATAAAGTACAAAGTAAACTTACACCAAATACAAAGCAAAGAAAAATTATCGGCAACAGATAATAATCATATACAAAGCCAACGATTATCGAAAAAATAATATAGAGAATAATTGGAAAAGAAATGAGTAATTGGGTAATAAACCAACTTTTTAGCTGCTCAGACTTACTTAAAGAATTGGCACTATAAAACAAAAAAAAGTTGCACGGTAAATAGATTTGTGCTGAAATATAGTTGTAACCTTTGAGCGTAAAAATCAGAAAAACGAACATCATCAAAACCGCCAAAATTGGTGAACTAATGATAGTCAAAATAAAACTTAGGTTATAGAAAATAGTTTCTTGTGTAGTAATGTGGTCATCGCTAAGTACCTGAATATAAAACAGATAAGTCAGAATTGTTCCAAATAAAAACAATAACTGACCTGAATGAACTTTATAAAAACCTTTAACAAAAATTTTGTAGAGAATTTGAGTAAGAGCCATCAGAGTTAAGCAAAATTAAGCGTTCGATTTTCAACTAAAAGTGTTTTCGTGGCAATTCCACTATCAAAACCCAATGGTTGATGCGATGAAATCAAGAAACTGACACCATCTTCCACAAATTTCTTTTCAATCCATTTATACAAAATCTTTAGCGAATAGGTGTCGAGCGTGATTAAAGGTTCGTCCAGCAGAATCAATTGGGGTTTCCCAAGAAAAGCCAAAACTATTGATAATTTCTTGAGCATTCCACTTGAATACGCTCCTACTGGTTCATTGATGTAGGTTTGCATTTTCATATCATTCAAATAAAATTCGCTTTGCGAAGGAGGTGCATTTTTGGCTTCCGAAAAAAGATTGATTAAATCTTTGCCAGTTAGAAATTCTGGAAAAAGAGGCTCAGCTTCGGCGAAATTGACCATTTTTCTAAACTCAACTGTTTGTTTTTGCGAATTTAGGCTTTTATTTAGCTCAATATTTCCATCAAAATCAATAATACCAGCAATAGACTTAAAAAGTGTACTTTTACCAGAACCATTCTCTCCTTTGACCCAATAAATGCCAGATTCAAGAGTTAAATCATTAATATTTAGCACTTCAACTGCCCCAAAGGCTTTTCGATAATTAGTGAAGGATAATTGCATACAACAAAAAAGCGAAGATTTATTTCTTCAAAAATAAATCTTCGCTTCAAGAACTTTATATAAAATGTGTTAATCGGCTTTTGTAAACTTTGAAGTGCGACCAATTATCGAAATTCCGATAAATCCACGTACATCCAGTTGAGTTGGACTAACCAATGTCATTTTACAAGAATATGTTTTGCCATTTTTGGGGTCATAAACTTCACCGTCCTGCCAAGTCCCTTTGCCAGTAGCCTTAAAGTTCTTTAGGTTCATCAATCCCAAAATCGGGCGAGTTTTAAGTTTAGCATCTGGATTTTCCTTATCCATTCTTGGCTTGCCATTTTCGTTTGGTTCTTTTAACCAAACAATTTTACCATTGATTTTATCTCCTTGCTTGAAAAACTGTATTTTTCCAGTTTTTTCTTCATTATACCAAGTGCCTTGCGTGATGTCTTGTGCATACGAAAAAGCAGAAAAAAGCAAGAATGTAATAATTGAAAGTGTTTTTTTCATAAGATTAGGTTTAGATTACTGAATTTTTATGTTTAAAAAGTGTAATTATTGGATAAAGGGCAAACGGAATCAAGAAACCGATTAGTCCGCCGACTAAAATATCGGTCGGAAAGTGAACGCCCACATAAATACGACTATATGATACAATTATTGCCCAAATCGACAAAAAAAGCAACATTTTAGTTTCAATTTTATGAGTTTTAAACAAAATAAAAAGTGCTGCAACCAAAGCAAAACAATTGGAAGCATGGCTCGAAGCAAAACCATATTGTCCGCCGCAATTACCAACCACATGCACAATGTGCTGAATCATCGGGTCATGGCATGGCCTCAAACGTTGAAAATAAGGTTTCATTAATCCAGACGTAATTCTATCTGCTAACCCTACCGAAATCAGCACAAAGAGAAGACTTCTTACAAAATCAAAACGGATATTTTTATACAAGAAATAGATAATGTAAAGATAAAGTGGAATCCACGTAAAGCGATATGTCACCCAAAACATAACAGTATCCCAAAATGGTGAATGAAAGCTATTAAGCCACAAAAACCACTCATATTCAGCGTATTTGATAGTTTCAATCATCTTATAAATAACCTAAAACACCTCTTACATCATTGATTGTTTTTTCGGCAATTTCACGAGCTTTGGCTTCACCATGTTTTAATTTTGATTCTAAAGCATCATTATTTTCCATGTAATAATTAAAAATCTCTCTTTCTTTTTCAAATTTCTTCCACAAAACTTCAAATAAAGCCTGTTTTGCATGCCCATAGCCGAAGCCACCTGCCAAATATTTTTGACGCATATCTTCAATTTCGTGGGGTTCGGCAACCAACGAAAATAACTTAAACGTTACATCCGTATCAGGATTCTTTGGTTCTTCGAGTGGCGTACTATCAGAAATTATTGACTTTATTGCTTTCAACAAAGGTTTTTCAGCCAAGAAAATATTGATGAAATTATTGTATGATTTACTCATTTTCGTGCCATCAGTCCCAGGAATCACCATAACTGTTTCATCAATCAATGGTTCAGGTAATGTCAGAACTTCTCCATAAGTACGATTAAAAATAGCGGCAATATCTTTCGACATTTCGAGATGTTGGCGTTGGTCCTTGCCGACTGGAACAAAATTAGCTCCATAAAGCACTATATCGGCCGCTTGCAAAACTGGATAGGTGAAAAGTCCAGCGTTTACATCAGAAAGCCTGTCTGATTTATCTTTGAACGAGTGAGCATTTGCCAACATAGGATATGGCGTTTGACAATTCAAATACCACATCAATTCAGTATGATAACCAGCCAAACGAGATTGACGATAAAAAAAGTTTTTTTCGGCATCGAAACCACAAGCCAGCCATGCTGCAGCTACTGCTTTGGTGTTTTCTTGCATCACGTTTGCATCTTTGATGGTAGTCATTGAGTGCAGATCTGCGATAAATAAAAAAGATTCGTTCTGTGAATTTTGAGATAACTTTATTGCAGGCAAAATCGCTCCTAAAATATTTCCGAGATGTGGTACACCACTTGCTTGTATGCCTGTTAAAATTCTTGCCATAATTTCTGAATAATGATAAAAATAATGTAATTTTCCACAAAAATAGACAAAAATATCAATGCTTAGCCATCATTCACTCCAATTTTTAAGAAACTTAGAACAAAATAATAATCGAGAATGGTTTCATGCAAATCGCAAAGATTATGACCAAACAAAAGAAGAATTTGAGGGTTTCTGCCAAGAAATTTTGACTGGAATTGCTCAGTTTCAAGAAAATTTACTCAATACGACTGTCAAAAGTTGCATTTTACGCATCAATCGAGATATTCGGTTTTCTGCGGATAAGTCTCCATATAAAAAATACTTGGCAGCAGGCTTTGGCCCAGGCGGAAAGAGTTCTGGAAAAGTTGATTTCTATTTACACATCCAACCCAACGGAGAATCATTTCTGGGTGGTGGAATGTGGGCTGCAACATCCGCTCAATTAGCAAGTTTCAGACAGGAAATTGATTATAGCCCACATATCCTTAAAGGCATCATCGAAGATGATATTTTCAAGCATTATTTCAACGAAATTCACGGAGAAAAAGTAAAGAAAATGCCCAAAGGTTATGCCATCGATCATCCAGAAATTGAGTTATTGAAATACAAACAACTTTTCTTTGTCCATAAGTATTCTGATGATGAATTATTGACTAAAAACTTTGCAGCAGAAGTCATAAATGGCTGCCAAATACTAAAACCATATCTTGACTATATAAATAACTTATTTTACGGAGAAGAAAATTAAACCTTTTTCAATAAGTGTTGTCAATAGTAAAAACCTAATCTAAATTATGAGTCAACATTACTCTCCAACGGCTATTCAAGGCGGCATTGACGAGTATAAGGGTGAATGGAAAACCACTCAAATAAGTCATTTGTTAAAACGTACAATGTTTGGTGCAAGTCCTGATGACATTGCCTACTTTCAGAAAAAGACAATAAAGCAGAGTATTGATGAACTTTTGGCATCCCTACCCGACCCCGAACCACCCTTAAATTTTTATGAAACTGCCGATTATAAAGATCCACAAGGTATCAAATTTGGTGAAACTTGGATAAAAGCCATTTATGGCGATGGCACAGTAAATTCAAGGCGAAGAGCATCATTCAAATACTGGTGGGTGATGCAAATGGCCAACCAAAAGCGAAACATCCATGAAAAAATGGTTTTATTTTGGCACAATCATTTTGCTACCGAAATCAATGAATTTAACGATGCTCGATTTGCATATCTACACAATACAGTACTCCGAAAATATGCACTGGGGAATTTCAAAGAGTTTGTAAAGCAAATAACGCTCGACCCCGCCATGCTTCGCTATTTGAATGGCCGATTGAATACTAAAAATGCTCCAGATGAAAATTATGCCCGTGAGTTGCAGGAGCTTTTTACAGTAGGAAAAGGAAGTGGCTCAAAATATACAGAAGATGACGTAAAAGCTGCAGCAAGAGTGCTTACGGGTATTGGTATTAACAACGACCGAATGGTCTATAATTTTAATGTAGCAAACCACGACATAACTGATAAAAAATTCTCGTCTTTCTACAATAATACTGTCATAAAAGGCATAAATAATGCAACTGGCATACAAGAATTAGATGAGATGCTTACTATGATTTTTGCGGTCGAAGAAGTCAGTAAATTTATATGCAGAAAATTTTATCAGTTTTTTGTATATTATGACATTACTCCTGCTGTTGAAAAAGACATCATTGAGCCGTTAGCAAAAATCTTTAGAGATAGTAAATACGAGATTAAACCTGTCATTGAAAAACTACTTAAGAGTCAACATTTCTTTGATGCAAACGTATATGGTGCCATGATAAAAAGTCCATTGGATTTGGTTGTAGGCACACTAAGAGAATTTAGTGTTGTCTTTCCTTCTCCAAAAGATTACTTGCAAGAATATTATAATTTATTCGGAGAAATGGTTCGTCAAGGGCAAATTATGCAACAAGATATCGGCGACCCACCTAATGTTGCGGGTTGGCCAGCATATTATCAAGAACCCATGTTTTATGAAATTTGGATAAATTCGGATACTTATCCAAAACGAAACCAATTTACCGACACATTTATCAATTCGGGTTTCACTAAAAATGGTAGACGTATTCAGCTTGATGTGGTTGCTTTTGCAAAAAAAATGCCTGTGCCTAACGACCCAAATAAGCTTATTAGCGAATCTTTGAATATTTTGTATAAAATCCCAGTTAGTGACGAACTTGTTCAACAAGTCAAGAAAGATATTCTTTTAAGTGGGCAATCGAGTGATTATTATTGGACAGAACTGTGGGATGCCATGATTAGTAAACCCAACGATACCAATACACTGAATATGGTAACAACTCGACTCCGAAATCTATTCAAATATCTTTTGGCTCTACCTGAATATCAGTTAAGTTGACAATCTAGCAAACAAAACACCATTTTAAAATTATTGGGATTCTATGAAACGGAGAGATTTTATACAAAATACTTTTGCAGGTGTTGTAATCCCTGCTCTACTTAATGGTGTTTCTTTCAAAGCCTTTGGAAACGTAGATGAAAATGCCATTGGTGATGAAAACGTATTGGTCGTTGTTCAACTTTCGGGTGGAAATGATGGTCTGAACACTGTTATTCCAATTGATAAATATAGTCTTTATCAAAACGCCAGAACGAATATTGCTATTCCTAAAGAAAAGCTTCTATTGATTCCTCAGACAGATACGCTCGGTTTGAATCCAGCAATGACGTCATTCCAAACTATGTTTAAGGAAGGCAAAGCAGCATTGATTCAGAGTGCGGGCTATCCAAACCCTAATTTCTCACATTTCAGAGCAACCGATATTTGGAATTCGGCTTCTGACTCGAATGTTTTTGTAAATAATGGTTGGGCAGGAAGATATTTGGCCATTGAAAACCCCAATTATCCGATTGGATACCCAAGTACCAAATATCCTGACCCGTTGGCAATTCAGATTGGTTCGGTTGTAAATACTGCACTTCAAGGGCCAGTGCAATCAATGGGAATGGCCATTTCAAACCCAGCGAGTTTTTATAATTTAATCTCGAATAAAGTAGAAACAACTCCCAATACATTGGCGGGCAAAGAGTTAAAGTTTTTGCGAGAAGTAGCCAATCAGACCAATCTTTATGCAAATTCAATAAAAGCAGCGGCAGCGAAAGTAACTAAACAAGCAACCTACCCAAATACAAGTTTGGCGAACCAATTAAAGATTGTCGCTCAATTGATTGCAGGCGGTCTGAAAACCAAAGTTTACTATGTAAGTATCGGTGGTTTTGACACACATAGCAATCAAGTAAATACGAGTGATACGACCACTGGCACACACGCCAATCTTTGGAAAACGGTGAGCGATGCCATCAAAGCATTTTCAGATGATATTACTACTCTTGGCGTATCGAAAAAAGTATTAGGAGTAACATATTCTGAGTTTGGTCGCCGAGTGAAATCGAATGCCAGTGGTGGAACCGACCACGGTGCAGCGGCTCCGATGTTTATGTTTGGCGATTTGGTAAACCCAGTTGTACTCGGAAAATCACCAGATATTGCTGCCTCTCCAAATACCAACGATAATCTTACGATGCAATATGATTTTCGTTCGGTTTATGCATCTATTCTTACTCAATGGTTTTGTCTCGACCAAGCTTATGTTGATGATGTTTTGCTCAAAGACTTTCAGCCTCTACCACTTGTACAAGTACAAGCTTGTGGCAAAATTACAGCTAATGAGCCAAGTATAGTAAGCGAAGAACTAATCAGTAATTATCCAAACCCTTTTGCAGATTCAACAACATTGACCTTTCAGACTAAAGGTGGTCATACAATGATTCAGATTTTCGATAATGTTGGCCGTGTTATAGCGATGCCAGTTGATGGCGATTTTGAGCCTGGAAGTCACGAAGTGTTTGTTGATACAAGAGATTTTAATAGCGGAATGTATTTCGTTCGCTTACAAAACGGAGAAATTCAGCAGGTACGAAGAATGGTCAAATAATATTGTAGAGACGTTGCAGTGCAACGTCTCTTTTTTTTGTTTTTTTATAACATCAAGTCCCTTTTCAATACTAAATGATGTCACCCTGCAACGTCTCTTTTTTTACAATTTTATAACTTCTCGTTACCAACAGAAGTTGCATTGCAACGTATCTACAAACAACTCAAAATTACCTCACAAGCAAACCTAATCTGTTCTTCGGTAATGATTAAAGGCGGTGCTATTCGCATCGAATTATCGCAGTATAAAAACCAATCTGTAATTACGCCTTTTTCGATAGCTTGGTCGATGATTGGCTTCAACACTTCAAAACTTTCAAATTCTACGGCCAACATTAAACCTTTTCCTCTTACTTCTTTTATTTTTTCATGAACCAATAGTTTTTTGAATAACTGAGATTTTTGTTCAATCAAATTACATTCAATTGAACGACAACTTGATTGAATACAGCCAAACTTACAATTTTTGGGGTTATATAACATATTTTCCTCAAAAATTGCATTTAAAGTTGCCAATGATGCTGCACAACTTACAGGATGTCCACCAAAAGTTGTGATATGCCCCAAGATTGGATTATCTTTTAAAACTCCCATTATTTCATGCGATGCGATAAATGCACCAATTGGCATTCCACCGCCCATGCCTTTAGCACAAAGCAAAATATCAGGCTTAACATCAAAATATTCAAACGCCCAAAACTTTCCAGTTCGGCCAAAACCAGACTGTATCTCATCAAAAACTAATAAAGCACCAACTTCATCACAGCGTTTGCGGAGAGCCTGTAAATATTCATAGTTTGCCTCCTGTACGCCTGATTCACCACCAATTGGTTCAAAGAATACAGCGGCAGTGCGATTAGTTATTTTTTCTAAATCGGCAAAATTGTTTCTTTCAATTTTATCAATTGAAGAAAGGAGCGGGCGAAAATTACGTTTGAAATGCTCATCTCCCAACGATAATGCACCTTGAGTTGAGCCATGATAAGCTTTTGTGCAGGCAACAATATTAGTTCGTCGAGTAAATCGTTTGGCTAATTTCATTGCCCCTTCAACGGCTTCTGTACCAGAATTTGTGAAATAGACATTATTCAGCCCCGTACCAAGCAATGTTTTGCAGATTGCTTCCGCCAAATTTACTTGTGGAGTTTGTACATATTCACCATAAACCATTAAGTGCATATAGCTATCCACTTGATTTTTAATGGCCTCAACTACTTTTGGGTGTCGATGTCCAACGTTACTAACGGCAATTCCTGAGATTAAATCAATGTACTTTTTTGTTTCACTGTATAAATAAATACCTTCTGCTTTCTGGATTTCAAGAGCAAGCGGAAAATCGGAGGTTTGAGCAACATTTTGAAGAAAAAGTTGTCGAGTTGTCATAAGGTTTATTCTAATTTTCTTACAAATTTGGCATAAAAAAAACTCGCATGCAAAGCCCACGAGTTTTAAGTACTAACCTATTATTTATGAGTCGTTAATTACTCCGAAACTAAAATGCACGCTCAATCAATCTCCACATCCAACAACTTACTAATTTTAAAAGCAGCATTACTGCTTTTTTTCTTGATTAATAATCTATAACACGAAAATAATAGATAATTTGTAAGCCACAACACACATGAGACAAAATGCCCAATTCTTGCGACTACCATTATTTACTGCCTATTCTTCGTAATAATTCATCAGAAAACTGTTCACTCACGGGTATTAGATGAGTACCAATACTAATTTTTAAGTTTCTAATTGATTCTATTTTATTCAAAGAAACAATGTATGATTTATGTACTCGCATGAATGGCATTGTTGCAAATTTCTCTTCAATACTCTTCATTGTCATGCGTGTAATGATTGGTCGAGGCTGTGTACTTATATAAATTTTTATATAATCTTTCAAACCTTCGATATATAAAATATCAGCAAACTTTACTTTTACTAACGAATATTCTGCATTTACAAAAAAGTGTTCTTCCTGTAAAACCTTTGGAGTTTGGGCATTTTCTTTTAATAAAAACAGTTCATTTGCCCGATTACATGCCTTTAAAAAACGCTCGAAAGAAACAGGTTTTAGCAGGTAGTCAATCACATTCAAGTCAAATCCTTCGAGTGCAAATTGGTCATAGGCAGTAATAAAAATTACCATAGGATTTGAAACCATACTCTTCACAAACTGTACACCTGTAATACCAGGCATTTGAATATCCAGAAAAATCAAATCTATATTTCGATTTTCTGCCTTTTCTTTTTGGATGAGTTCAATTGCTTCAAAAGCATTCTTACATCTACCGACAAATTCGAGATAAGGCACTTGAGTAATATTATCTTCCAATAAATCAAGTGCTAAGGGTTCATCATCAACCGCAATACAACGCATATATTTTAAAAGCGACACCGCTCGTTTTGATTAATAATAGGTTTTGAATTCTAAAAATCTTTAAACCTTAAAAAAGCAACTTTCATCTTCGAAAGTGTAAAGATTCATAAAAATATAATACTTTTTATCTTTAGTAACGCAATCTATTTGAAATTTAGTTTCAGATTAGTGGTATAAAGATTTTCAGATTCACTTACATCGAGTACATATTTATTTGGATAAAGCAACTCTAATCGACGTTTAACGTTATTCAGGCCAATACCTGATGCTCCATCTTTCACTTCTTTGCTATCGCTACTAAACTTATTGGTAACTTTAAAACGAAGCTCTTCAGTATTGGTTTCTAACTCTATCTTAATGAAAGGATTCTCAATTAGACCGACTCCATGTTTGAAGGCATTTTCAACAAATGGAATTAGTAACATAGGCTCAATACTTTTGCTCGAATCTGAAGCATTCACATCAAAATCTATCTTAACATAATCGCCAAATCTTACTTTTTGTAGGTCAATATAATTTGATAGATATTTTACTTCATTTTCGAGTGAAATACGTTTATCATCTTTTTCGTAGAGCATGTACCGTAACAAATCTGCCATTTTTAATAAAACAGGTTCGACTAAGTTTGATTTCTTTCGATTTAACGAAACCAAACTATTCATCAGATTGAACATAAAATGCGGTGAAATCTGAGAACGTAAAAATGATAGTTCCGATTTTAAGCGTTCATTTTCATTTTCACGTTGAATTTCCTGTTGTTTTTGGTAGTCTGAAAAAAAACAGTAAGATGCACTAATTCCAAAGACATACAAGTACTGAATGAAAGCATTTACATAAAACAAGCTTTTGTTGATGTCGTTTCCGACAAAAGTAATTCTCACAAAAAAACGTCCCCAAAGTAAAACTAAAATTACAGCAATCAGACTTAAAAAATAACGAATTGGCTGTTTTTTGTATATTTTTGGAAACAAAACCTCTGAATTTATATAAAACAAAATAATTGACGTGATAGAAACGTACAACCAATAAGTTGTATTAGTATATGGATTTACTCGGCTTCTTGTTGAATCATTTTGAAAAGCATTGAGTAAAGGTAATGCAGTATATCCTATCCACATAATAATGTGTAAGAATATATAAAGAAATCGGTTTTTAAACATTGTTGTTAATATAGAGTAAGGTAAGTTAGTAAGTGTTCAGTACAATTATAAAAAATATTGACAAAAGTCATATTTTTATAAGATAAACCATTTGGAAGTTGAGACTTAGTAAGGCTATTAAGCGACAAAAGCCATCGAAAACGAAGGCTTTTGTAAATTTTTAAAATTATTCATTTTTATCTTCAACAAACCTGACGCTTAGAGCTGCTAAAAGAAAGCAGACACCTCCTCCGACTACCGCAAAAATAGCTTGATTATTATAGAAATTCTTGACAATTGGCCCACCAATAATTCCATTGATGATTTGTGGAATGGTTATGAAGAAATTGAAAATACCCATATAGATCCCCATTTTCTTGGCAGGAATTGAACCTGCCAGAATAGCATAAGGCATTGCCAAAATACTCGCCCAAGCAAAACCAACGCCTACCATTGGTAAAACTAACCAGTGGTAATCACTTATAAAATAGATTGAAATCAAGCTTAAACCACCAATAATCAGGGAATAAGCGTGTGTGTTTTTACGGCCATATTTTGCAGCCATTTTAGGTAAAAAGAAAGCGTAAACTGCCGAAACAGCATTATAAACACCAAAAATGACTCCAACCCAGTTTCCTGCATCATTATACTTTTCGGAGCTTGAATCGTTTACAGGTAAATCATAAATGTGTTGAGCAATGGCAGGAGTCATAAAAACCCACATTGAAAACAGACCAAACCAAGAAAAAAACTGAACCAAACCGAGTTGCTTCATTGTCGTGGGCATATTACCAAAATCTTTGAAAATATCGAAGAAGCTACCTTTTTCGGTTTCATTCTCCTCTTCTCCCTCAAACTCCGCTTGTTCTTTTGGTGAATATTCAGGCGTTTTTATGATTGTCCATATAATGCAAGAAAGTAACGAAACTGCACCAATAATGAAAGATAACACCAAACTGAAAGGTATTTGACCAGCTTCGGCTGTTTTTTCAAAGCCAAACCATTCGGTTAATACATAAGGCAACCACGAACCAACAACCGCACCGATTCCGATTAAAACTGTCTGAATCGAAAACCCGAGTGTTTGTTGTGAGGCATTCAATTTATCGGCAACCAATGCTCTGAATGGCTCCATTGCTACATTAAACGAAGCATCCATTATCATTAGAAAACCTGCACCAACCCACAACGCAGGCAAAATACTGACGAACATATCGGCATTAGGCATAAGAATCAGACCAATTGATGCCAAAATTGCACCTGTCAAGAAAAATGGTCTTCGGCGTCCCAGCTTTGTCCAAGTTTTATCGCTGTAATGACCAATGATTGGCTGAATAACCATACCCGTAAAAGGTGCCACCAACCAAAACCAAGAGAGATGCTCGACATCAGCCCCGAAAGATTGTAATATTCGACTCGCATTGGCATTTTGAAGGGCAAAACCCATCTGGATTCCTAAGAATCCGATACTCATATTCCAGATTTGCCAAAAACTTAAGAGTGGCTTACTTTTTTTAGACGTCATTTTGATAAGTTATAGGTTAAAGTTGAATATATTTTCGTTTATCGAATTTCTAAAATCGTCACACTATTAGGAGGTAGTATCAATCTTATCGCTTCTTTGGTTGAAATTGATTTCGTTTGCTGATTTATTTCCGTTGAACTCATACTTTTCTCAAAAACCTCCTTTAATGAATAACTCACAGGTTCATTGATATTAATTTTCATCATTTCCCATGCTCCTTGGGGAATAAAAACTCCTGTGTCGTATGATTTTTCCAAGTCAAAGTTGCAAATAAACAATAATTTTTGATTTTCTGTAAATCTCAAATAGCTATATATTTTTTGGTCATTGTAATTTACGGTTTGTCCATTGCCGTTTACATATTGTAAATCGTAGAATTTCCCATCTTTTACAGCCTCATTTTCATTAGTAAACTTCAAGATTTCGGCATAAATCTTTCGGAGAGATTTTTGTTCTTGCGAAAGTTTTCCACCGTCGTATTGATGATTATTTACCCAATTCTGAAACTCAGGTACTCCCCAGTAATCGAACATCGTTGTGCGACCATCTTCTCCGCTGAATCCTTCAGCCACAGTTGGCTTTACGCCCACTTCTTGCCCGAAATAAAGCATCACAGGCCCAGTGTGTAGTGCAGCACTCACAACCATCGAAGGAATAGCCTTGTAAGGGTCATTTGCAAAGTATTTTGAAGCAATACGCTGCTCGTCATGATTTTCTAAGAAACGGAGCATTCGGTTTGAGAAATCGCCCGATTCGTTTTGCCAAACACGAGTAATATCATTGGCATTACCGTGTCCTTCCATCAATCTGCGAAGTGCATCATAAAGCCCCACTTTATCGTACAAATAGTCGAATTTCCCTTCAAAAAGATATTGCTTATAAGTCTGCGGATTATAAATTTCAGCAATAAAAATTACTTCTGGATTCACTTTCTTAATTTCTGGAATTACCCAACCCCAAAATTCAAAAGGTACCATTTCTGCCATATCACATCTGAAACCATCGACACCTTTTTTAGTCCAATATGTCAAAATATCACGCATTTTTAGCCAAGTACTCGGAATCGGCTCGAAATTCTTGCTGCGATTATTGAGATAATCTACGCCATAATTTAGTTTTACTGTCTCAAACCAATCATTGATACTCGGTTTTGCTGAAAAAACATCATTACCAGTAGCTTTGGCAGGAATTTCGGTATAATTCTCTTTTGGTACAACAGGAGGATTTACCTCACTTGGCACCACAAACATTTGGTCTTTGATGTAGTAGAAATTATTATTTAGGTCGAACGTTTTGGTTTTATCATCTTCTTCGCCAAAATCTTTAATTCCTTTTGGTTTTTTGTCAGAATGATAACTTCTTGCCACGTGGTTCGGTACACAATCAATGATTACTTTCAGGCCATTCGTGTGGCTACGTTTCACCAAAGCCTCAAATTCTTTCATTCGATTTTTCACGTCAACTGCCAAATCGGGGTCAACATCATAATAATCTTTGATGGCATAAGGCGAACCAGCAATTCCTTTCACAACTAATGGATTATCTTGCGGAATGCCCGACTTTGAATAATCAGTCATGGTTGCATGCTCAATCACTCCCGTAAACCAAACATGTGAAACGCCAAACTTTTTGAGTTCTTGTAGAGCTTTATCGTTAATATCATTAAATTTCCCGCATCCATTTTCCTCAATTGAGCCATAAAATTTATTGGTAGTTTTAAGGTTACCGAAAAGGCGGGTGTAAATTTGGTAAACTACTAATTTGTCAGTTTTAGGTAAGTTAGATTTTTCTTTGGTCATTTCTGTTGATTTTTGAGCTACTGCAAAATGGCTTATTGCCAAAAAGACAATCGCAATTATTCTATTCATTTTATGTAAGGTTAAAGTTAGTTTCAAATCTAAACAGGATTTTTTTATGAAAAAATAGTTTGTTTGTGTTATTTTGCCATTGAAACGAATACTTTAACACTTATGAAAATGACAAAACGCTTACTCCTTCTTGTTTTTGTACAATTAGGACTTGCAACCTATTGTTTTGCCCAAAAGCCTGATATTCAGAGAATTAACCCAACTAACTGGTGGGTTGGCATGAAAAATTCCAACCTGCAAATATTGGTTTATGGCAAAAACATTGGTACTGCAAAAGTTAGTTTGAAACCCTACAATGGCGTAAAACTAAAAAAAACACAAACCGTTGAAAACCCAAATTACATTTTTGTTGATTTGGATATTTCAAAATTAGCGAAAGCTGGCAATCTTCAATTGGTTTTCTCTAATGGTTCGGAATCTTCTACCGTAAATTACAAATTACACACTCGTACTGCCAAACCTCAAGCTGTTACCCAAGCCGATGTTGTCTATTTATTGATGCCCGATCGTTTTGCCAATGGCGATGAATCGAACGATAAATTCGATGATATGTTTGATGTACAAGCCGACCGAAAAAGTCCATGGTTGCGTCATGGTGGAGATTTACAAGGTATCACTGAGCATCTCGATTACTTTAATGAACTGGGTGTAACCGCCCTTTGGTTAACACCAATTATCGAAAATAATACCCACCAAAGTAATGAAGGCGGCACAATGCGTAGCTCGTATCATGGCTATCATTTTACTGACCACTATCAAATTGACCGTCGTTTTGGCGGAAATACTGCTTATCAAAAACTCATCAACGAAGCTCATAAAAAGGGCATTAAAATTGTACAAGATGCTGTTTACAATCACGTAGGCGAAGATGCTTGGTTAGTAAAAGATTTGCCATCAAAAAATTGGTTACACAATTGGGATAAATACACCAATACCTCTTACAAAGACCAACCTTTGATTGATGTGAACGGCTCTAAATATGACAAAAAAGTAACCGAAGAAGGCTGGTTTACTTCTTTTTTACCAGATTTGAATCAAAAAGAGCCTTTATTGGCAACTTATTTAATCCAACACGCACTTTGGACGATCGAATATTTTAATATTGATGCGTGGAGAATTGATACTTATATCTATAACGACATGGAGTTTATGAATCGTTGTAACAAAGCGATTCTTGACGAACACCCAAATATGTTGCTTTTTGGAGAATCGGCCGTGAATACAGTGATTAGTCAATCATATTTCACCAAAAACAATTTGAATATTCCTTTCAAATGCAATCTCCCTTCGAGTTGTGACTTTCAGGTTCAAGGAGCAATTAACACTGCTTTGAAAGAAAATTTTGGTTGGAATGAAGGCGTAAATCGCTTATACACAACACTTTCACAAGATCTCGTATACCAAAACCCAGAAAAACTTGTACCATTTGTAGAAAATCATGATACTGACCGATATTTTTCGGTAATTGGTGAAGATTTTAATAAATATAAGTTAGGTTTAACTTGGCTTTACACCGTTCGAGGTGTACCACAGATGTATTATGGTACTGAGTTTTTGATGAAAAATTTCAAAAACCCAACCGACGCCGAAGTTAGAAAAGATTTCCCTGGAGGTTTTAAAGGTGATTCAGAAAACAAATTTGTTTCCACAGGAAGAAACGCCCAAGAAAATGAAGCATTTGAGTTTAATAAGAAATTGTTGAATTATCGCAAAACTTCAGAGGCATTAACCAAAGGGAAATTTATGCAGTTTACGCCTTTTGATGGCGGAATTTATGTGTATTTCAGATATACTGATAAACAAACTGTGATGGTTGTGAGCAACACTAAAAACACAGAATCAACAGTACCAACGGCTAATTTTGCCGAAATTATTAAAGGAGCAAAATCGGCAAAAAATATCATGACTGGCGAAATACTTAGTGATATTTCAAATGTCAAAGTGCCAGCAATGACGGCGTTGATTCTGGAACTAAAGTAACACAATTTCCCAAATTGTAGAGTTAAGAAGTTAGAATTTTAAATATGAAACAATTTAGAAAATTGTTGTAAAAATATGATTAAAGGATTTTTATTCGATTTAGATGGTGTAATCGTAGAAACTGCCATATTTCATTATCAAGCATGGCGTAAAATGGCCAACGATTTAGGATTTGATATTTCGGAAGAATTTAATGAAACCCTAAAAGGCGTGAGTAGAATGGATTCATTGAATTTGATTCTCGAACACGGTAATGTAGTTTTGAAAGAAGAAGAAAAGCTTGAACTCGCAGCAAAGAAAAATGAACATTATCTGACTTTAGTAAGCAAAATGACCGCTAATGATATTTTGCCCGGTGTTCGTGATTTTTTTGCCCAAATCAAGCAAACCGATATTAAAATAGCATTGGGTTCGGTAAGTAAAAATGCCCGAATGATTCTCGAAGGTGTTGGACTTATCAATGATTTTGATGCGATTATTGACGGAACAAAAATATCAAAAGGCAAGCCCGACCCAGAAGTTTTTTTGAAAGGTGCAGCCGAATTGAATCTCTTGCCCGAAGAATGTCTCGTTTTTGAAGATGCCGTAGCAGGCGTAGAAGCAGGCAAAAATGCAGGAATGAAAGTAGTTGGTATTGGTCATGCCGAGGTTTTAACTATGGCAGATATTGTTTTTAGTGGGTTTGAAAATCTCAAACTCAATGATTTATTAAGTAAAGTTTCTTAAAAGTAATAAGGAAGCCTTCGCTCAAAGCGAAAGTCCCCAGCAAAGACTTCTTTAAATTTAATTGAAATTAAAGCCAAAAATGAAAAATTATATAACACACGATGAATGGTGCATCGTAGAAAATGGTTTCCATCCAGAGCATAATGAAATCACCGAAAGTTTGATGAGTTTGGGAAATGGCCGTATGGGCGGACGTGGAAATTTTGAAGAAAAATATTCAGGAAAAACGCTACAAGGAAATTATGTGGCTGGTGTTTGGTTTCCTGATAAAACTCGTGTAGGTTGGTGGAAAAACGGTTATCCAAATTACTTCGCAAAAGTTATCAATGCTTGCAATTGGACAGGAATTGATGTGGAAATTGAGGGCGAAAGCATTGATTTGAATAAGGCAAAAGTGCATGAATTTACTCGTACACTTGATATGCGAACTGGCGTTTTGGAGCGTATCTGTACAATAGAACTGGCGAGTGGCCAAACGCTAAAAATTCATTCTCAACGTTTTTTAAGTTTGGTTGATGATGAATCAGGCGTTATTAAATACTCAATTACGCCATTAAATTTCTTCGGTTCAGCTAAAATAAAAGTTTCACTCAATGGCGATGTTTCAAACAAAGACTCAAATCACGGAGAGAAGTTTTGGAATGAAATCTCAAAAGAAACTGGACATGGTGAAGGTTTTTTGACACTTGAAACTAAGCAATCTGCTTGGGAAACAGTGCCAACTTTTCAAGTTTGCACTGGGATGAAATTTGATGTTTATCAAGCTGGTGAAAAGGTTGATTGTCAGACTTTTCCAATTAAAAAAGAAAAGTATGTAGCTAATGAATTCAAAATCAATCTTGTTGAAGGTGAAGAAGTTTCAATAATAAAATTTGCTGCCAATCTTTCTTCTGAAAACCATTCAATTGAGGCTTTAAATGAAAAAACAAAGGCTTACGTTGAAAAAGTTGCCACGAAAGGTTTTGATACAATGCTTGCCGAACAAATAGCTGCTTGGGCAAAAAAGTGGGAAGGAAATGATATTCAAATTGAAGGCGATGTAGCCGCTCAACAAGCGATTCGTTTCAATATTTTCCAGCTGCAACAGACTTACACTGGCGAAGATGCTCGTCTAAATATTGGACCAAAAGGCTTTACTGGTGAAAAATACGGTGGAGTAACTTATTGGGATACTGAAGCTTACTGTTTACCATTTTATTTATCAACTTCTGAGCAAAAAGTTGCTCGTAATTTATTGGTATATCGTCATAATCATCTACAAAAAGCTATTGAAAATGCCGAAAAACTCGGTTTTTCGAGCGGAGCAGCTTTGTATCCGATGGTAACGATGAACGGCGAAGAATGCCATAACGAATGGGAAATTACTTTTGAAGAAATCCACCGAAATGGTGCAATTGCTTATGCAATTTTTGACTATATTCGTTACACGGGCGATTCTCAATATTTGGCAGAATACGGTTTAGAAGTTTTAACAGGAATTTCGAGATTCTGGGCTCAACGTGTAAATTGGTCTGCCGACAAAGCTAAATACGTAATGCTCGGTGTAACTGGTCCAAATGAATATGAAAACAACGTAAATAATAACTGGTACACCAATTATTTGGCAGTTTGGTGCTTGAAATATACTTTGGAGAGTTTTGAAGGCTTGAAAAAGGAAAACCAATCAAAATTTGACGAAATTATTTCAAAAACTAACCTTAATTTTTCGGCCGAAACCCAAAAATGGCAACATATTATTGACAATATGTATTTCCCATTCGATGAAGAACGTCAAGTAATTTTACAACAAGATGGATTTTTGGATAAAGAATTATTAAGAGTTGATGAAATTGCGGCTCATCGTCCAATCAATCAAAAATGGTCTTGGGATAGAATTTTGCGTTCTTGTTTCATCAAACAGGCTGATGTTTTACAAGGAATGTATTTCTTTGAAGAAGATTTTTCTTTGGATGAACTTCGACGAAATTTTGATTTCTACGAACCAATGACCGTTCACGAATCTTCGCTTTCACCTTGTGTTCATGTGATTCATGCGGCAAGATTGGGCAAAAAAGAAAAAGCCTACGAAATGTATGTTCGCACTGCTCGACTCGATTTAGATGATTATAATAATGATACTGAAGACGGCTTGCACATTACATCAATGGCAGGAACTTGGCTTTCAGTAGTGAAAGGTTTCGGTGGAATGCGAGTGAAAAATGATAAACTTTCATTCGAACCATTCTTACCAGAACAATGGCAAGGTTTTTCTTTCAGAACTGGATTCAGAGGAAATTCATTGAATATTTCAATCAAAGGAAATACGATTGAAATTGAGAATATAACTGGTGATGAAATTACGGTTTTAGTTTATGGTAAAGAAGTTATTGTTTCTGCAAAATCTTCTGCTTTAGTTAGTTATTAATTTCAGTATATTACACAAAAAAGCTGTCAAATGTAATTTTGACAGCTTTTTGACTTTTAATTTACAATTCTACGTCTGAATTACTCCTACATTATATCGCTTCGTAATCGGAGCATGATTCGCAGCTTCAATTCCCATTGAAATGATTTTTCGGGTTTCGAGAGGGTCAATTACCCCATCAACCCAAAGATTGGATGCAGCGTAATATGGACTTAACTGAGAATTATATCGGTCGGTGATTTTGTCCAATAATTCTTTTTCTTCGGCTTCACCGATTGCTACACCTTTTGATTTTAATGTAGCTGTCTGAATCTGAACCAAAGTTTTAGCGGCTGATGCTCCACTCATTACAGCCATTTGGCCTGTTACCCAAGAGTAAATCAGACGTGGGTCATAAGCTTTGCCACACATAGCGTAATTACCTGCTCCGTAAGAATTCCCGATGATAAAAGTAAACTTTGGTACAACCGAATTAGCCATTGCATTGACCATTTTCGCACCATCTTTAATGATTCCTCCATGTTCGGAACGACTTCCAACCATAAAGCCAGTCACATCCTGAAAGAAAACTAACGGAATTTTCTGTTGGTTACAATTCATAATAAAACGAGCTGCTTTATCGGCAGAATCGGAGTAAATCACCCCTCCCATTTGCATTTCGCCTTTCTTCGACTTAACTATTTTCCTTTGATTAGCCAATATTCCAACTGCCCAACCATTGATTCTGGCTAATCCACACAAAATTGTTTGTCCATAACCTTTCTTATATTGGTCAAACTCCGAATTATCTACAATTCGCTCAATAATTTCAAGCATATCATACGGTTTTGTACGGTCAGTTGGTAGTATCGAATAAATTTCTTTGGGGTCTTTTGTTGGTAAAACTGCCTCTTTCCTATCAAAACCAGCTTTATCGAAATGTCCCATTTTATCAAAAATCTTACGAATTTCATCTAAGCAAGCCTCATCATTCGGAAATTTATTATCCGTTACGCCCGAAATTTCGCAGTGAGTTGTTGCCCCTCCCAAAGTTTCATTGTCAATATCCTCTCCTATTGAAGACTTAACTAAATACGAACCAGCTAAAAAAACAGAACCACTTCCTTCAACAATCAAAGCATAATCAGACATAATTGGCAAATATGCTCCACCTGCAACACAGCTTCCCATAATAGCAGCTACTTGCGGAATACCCATCGATGACATATGAGCATTGTTTCTGAAAATTCGTCCAAAATGCTCTTTATCAGGAAAAACTTCGGCCTGCATGGGCAAGTAAACCCCCGCTGAATCGACCAAATAGATAATTGGCAAGCGATTTTCCATCGCAATTTCTTGAGCCCTCAGATTTTTCTTAGCCGAAATCGGAAACCAAGCTCCTGCCTTCACAGTCGCATCATTCGATACTATCACACACATTTTTCCACTGACATAGCCTATACCACAGACACAACCACCATTGGGGCAGCCTCCTTCTTCTTCGTACATGCCTTCGCCAGCAAATGTGCCAAACTCTACAAACTCGGCATCCTTATCAACCAAATAGTCAATTCTTTCACGAGCAGTAAGTTTTCCTTTGGCTTTATGGGCTTGTATTTTTTTTATGCCACCACCTAATTTCAATTTCTCGTACCGCTCAGTCAATTCCTTCAATAAATCTTCCATTTTTAGCATAATTCTTGTTATATTTCGTTGATGAAGCAAAATAATTATATTTTCTCTAAGATTTAAACAATTTTTCTGCAAATATGTTAAATAGTTGCCAAAACAATGATTAGTTTTACAACTAATTTATCAACAAACCTAAAATTTAATATGACACACGTAGAATTTGAAATTGACGAACAATTGGAAATGATTCGTCAAAGTGCAAAAGACTTTGCAGAAAACCACATTCGCCCACACCTAATGGACTGGGACGAAAAACAGACTTTCCCAGTAGAATTATTTCATAAAATGGGAGAATATGGTTTTATGGGTATATTGGTTCCAGAAATGTACGGTGGCTCAGGGCTTGGTTATCAAGAATATATCACGATTCTCGACGAAATTTCAAAAGTATGTGGCTCAATCGGGCTTTCGGTAGCTGCTCATAATTCACTTTGTACGAACCATATTTTAACATTCGGAAACGAAGAACAAAAGCAAAAATATTTACCAAAACTCGCTTCAGGCGAATGGATTGGGGCTTGGGGATTGACTGAAACTGGAACTGGCTCTGATGCTGGTGGAATGTCAACAACAGCAGTTGAAGATGGTGATTATTTTGTTTTGAATGGTTCTAAGAATTTTATTACCCATGCAATTAGCTCAGAGGTGGCGGTAGTAATTGTAAGAACCGGAGCGAAAGGAGATTCACATGGCATGACGGCCTTAATCATCGAGAAAGGAACTCCAGGTTTTACGGCAGGTAAAAAAGAAAATAAACTCGGAATGCGAGCAAGCGAAACGGCTTGTTTATTTTTCGATAACTGTCGTGTGCATAAAGAAAATGTTTTAGGAAATATTGGTGATGGTTTTGTCCAATCACTAAAAATTTTGGATGGTGGAAGAATTTCTATTGCAGCTCTTTCGCTTGGAATTGCTCGTGGAGCTTATGAAGCAGCCTTAAAATATGCCCAAGAAAGAGAACAATTTGGCAAAGCAATCATTAATTTTCAAGGAATTAGCTTCAAATTGGCTGAAATGGCCACCAAAATTGAAGCGGCCGAATTACTGACTCGAAACGCAGGAACGCTTAAAAATCAAGGCAAAAAAATGACCAAAGAAGGTGCAATGGCTAAACTTTTTGCATCAGAAATAGCCGTTGAGGTGGCAACCGAAGGCATACAGATTCATGGAGGATATGGCTATACCAAAGATTTTCCAGCCGAAAAGTTCTACCGTGATGCCAAACTTTGCACGATTGGAGAAGGAACTTCTGAAATTCAGAAATTGGTTATTAGTAGAGAGATTTGTAAATAATATTTCACCACCGCAACAGCGGTCCGATAAGACACTAAGAACACATAGTAGGCACTTAGTGCAACTTTGTGCTCTTAGTGCCTTCGTGGTAAAACAAAAATATGAAACTAATTGAATGTCCACGAGATGCTATTCAAGGAATAAAGCATTTTATTCCAACTGAAAAGAAAATCAAGTATTTAAACTTACTGCTCGAAAGCAACCTCTTCGATACTATTGATTTTGGAAGTTTTGTTTCACCGAAAGCAATGCCACAAATGGCCGATACTGCCAAAATTGTACGAAAATTAGACTTGATTCATACAAACACAAAACTTTTGGCAATTATTGCCAACGAACGTGGAGCAACCGAAGCATGCGAATTCGATGAAATTAGCTACCTTGGTTATCCTTTTTCTATTTCCGAAACATTTCAATTACGTAATACCAATTCAACCATTGCCGATTCAATGGAAAGAGTCAAAGCCATTCAAGAGATTACAGAAAAAGCTGATAAACAATTAGTTATCTATATTTCAATGGGTTTCGGGAATCCTTATGGTGATGTATGGAATGCTGAAATTGCTTTGTATTGGGTAGAAGAATTACAAAAATTAGGAATAAAGATATTTTCCCTTTCAGATACAGTTGGTGTAGCAGACCCAGATTCAATCAAATACATATTTGATAATTTAATTCCAAAATATCCAAACTTGGAATTTGGCTCACACCTACATACAACCCCTGAAACTTGGAAAGAAAAAATTGATGCAGCTTATAATGCTGGCTGCCGAAGATTTGATGGGGCGATTTTAGGCTATGGTGGTTGTCCTATGGCTGCTGATGACTTAGTGGGAAATATGGATACTGAAAATCTAATAAATTTCAATCATGATAATAACTTTCACACAAAAAATCAAATTGAAAAAAAATTAAAGCAATTAAGTATTCTAAAAACTGCATTTCACGAACTTATTTCTTAAAATCCATAACAATCAAAGATGTTTTTTAAATTATCTGACATACAGAAATTTCACTCAGTTGAGTTTCAGTTGATAAAAGCTCAGCAGAATGATAATTTATTTACCATAACACTTAATCGTGCTGAAAAACGCAATGCCTTCACTCCTACCATGCTTCAAGAGTTGGCGTTTGCATTAGAATTTGCCCACCAAGCAAATGATATTTGGTGTGTTTTAATCCAAGCCGAAGGACCAGCATTTTGTGCAGGTATGGATTTGACTATTTTTCAAAACCCAGCTTTAGATATTCAAAATGAGAGTTTGCCAAAGCCAATGAAAGAAATTACGATTGGTGATGCTTTCAAAAATCTTGAAAAACCTTGTATAGCCAAAGTGGAAGGAAGTGTTTTTGCGGGTGGATTTTTAATTATTGGAGGATGCAGTTTTGTGGTTTCGGTCAATGATGCTTTGTTTGGCCTACCCGAAGTAAAAAGAGGGATTTTTCCGATGCAGGTAATGGCGACTTTACTCAAAATTATGCCCCAGCGTAAAGTAATGGAAATGGCCATTTTGGGTAAAAACTATTCAGCAAAAGAGGCTTTTGAGCTGGGAATCGTGACGCATATTTCTTTAAAAGAAAATATCGAACAAGAAACGAAGTCTCTGATAAATAGCATTTTAGAAAACTCACCGTTTGCGATAAAAAAAGGCTTTGAAGCAATAAATAATTTCTCAAATTTACCAGAAAACCAACAACACCATTATTTGTTGGGCATTTTGCAAGAAATCCGAGAATCTGAAGATGCAAAAGAAGGAATCTTGGCTTTTAAAGAAAAAAGGAAGCCTGTTTGGCGGAATAGATAGTGTGCAGAATTACGTAGAGACGTTGCATGCAACGTCTCTACAAAACCTAAATGATTCATTTTCTACAAAACCTTCTCATTATCAGTCACATACACACGAGTGCAAACACTAAATGTTCCTCCGTTCGGGTCTTTGTATTTGGTTTCTACATAAAATGCTTGATAACCCTTTTTAGGAAGTGGTAATAAAGCTGTAATTTTTGGTAAATCTTTCAGTTTAATATTCTTGCTTAGCCAAAGATTATTTCTAAAATCTCGGTCAGAGGAAGTCGTTTGCCATAAGGTTGCTTCAAGTAAATTTTCTGGTACTGCATTAACAGTCAATTCTGCATTAACTTTATTTGAAGTAATTTCCCACGAATTTACTGGATACGGTTGATTCAAAACCGTAAGTCCGAAAAAGGCACTTAACGTTTCAAAAGCTTGTTTTCCTCCACCTAAATTATGGCCAACATTCGGCACATAATGAATCATATTTTTACCAGGAATTTCGTCCAAATAGTGTTTAATGGCGTCAACTGTCCAATATTCATCATTAGTACCTATAAAAATCATTTTCGGTACATTTAGCTTATTTCTGTAAGAAAATGGGTCAATCATTGCCGTAATTGCTTTTCCATCTTCGGTATCAGTCCCTTGCGGAATGCCGAGTTTTACGTAGTCTTCAATTTCAACGCTATACTCACCATAAGTTGTGTATTGATAGTTAAGAGTGGCGGGCATATTAAGCATATCAATCACCATAGGGGCTATTGCTTTCACACGTTTATCATCAATGGCAGCAGATAGCCAAGTTGTCCAACCTCTTTTTGATGCACCCGAAATCACAAAACCATTTACTTCATATTTTTGCTTTTGTTTCGTAAATTCCTGCACAGCATCCATTGCCTTAACAGCAGATTTTACCATTGGAAACAACAAGGGCCAAGTATAATCTTTGTCTTGTTTAAATTGATGTAAGGTGTATGAAATCAATGCATCTTCGGTCAAATTTCCATAGAGCGGTTGGTTTGGTACTTGACGAATCAAAGCCACTGTTGCTTTATTTTTTTCAGCCACTCCCGCCAACGAAGGCCATAAACCATCTGATTTACTCCAATTGGGTTGTTCGTCTTTATTTGAGCCACCAGTTATAAACAAAAGAGCATCACTGTATTGTCGGTTTTTCGGTACAAAAACAGTGAGTTGGTGCCGCCAAGTATAATTTCTCCATTTTTGCGAAGTGAGCAATAGTTGATAAATCATTACATTCCCCATTGCCGAAGAATCTTTTAATTCCCACTGAAAACTTTTGTCATTATTTGATAAATAACTTCTTAGTGCTGTCTGTGGTGTAACAGCTGCATTTTGAGCAAAAACACTAACATTAAAAAGGTAAATTAAAAAACAAATAAATGTCTTGATTGAAATAGATTTCATGTCTGAAAAGAGGCTTGATTTAGAAGGTTGAAAAAAGTCACGTAATATTCTTGATTTTTTTTAATAAATACTCAATAAAATCTAATAAATTTGAAATATGGGTAGTCCACAGTCGATATACCACAAGTCAACAGGCTTTATTTACAGTCTATTCTCTTTCAAAACATTTTTAACCTAAGCCATTAAATATGAGAAACTATTCATGTTTACATTTTTTTCTACTATTAAGTACACAACTCCTCTTTGCACAAAACCCTGTTATCCATTCATCTACACTTATTTTTCCGATGCAAGAAAAACACGTACACGCGAGTAGTATAGTGGCATTACCCAACGGAGATTTTTTATGTGTTTGGTTTCAAGGAAGCGGCGAACGTACGTCTGATGATGTAAGACTTATGGGTGCAAGGCTCGAAAAAGGTAAATCAGCTTGGTCTGAGCCTTTTTTGATGGCCGATACGCCTAATATTCCTGATTGTAATCCTGTACTATTTTTGAACCATGAAAAAAAGCTTTTCTTGGTCTGGATTGCAGTTCAAGCCAATAAATGGGAACAATCCGTTCTAAGGTTTCGCACATCGACAGATTATCTGAAAAGTGGCCCTCCAACTTGGAATTGGCAAGATAATATTTTACTGAAACCCGATGATAATTTTGCAAAAGAAGTAACCCAAAAACTAAAAGAAACACCACCCAGCACGGCAGGTTGGGCAGGTTACGCTCCAAAATATGATGAATCAATCATTAGTGCCAGTAATGACCCAGTAAAACGTAGTTTTGGCTGGATGACTCGCATAAAACCGCTCCTTTTGCCCAATAAACGAATAATTTTACCATTATATTCCGATGGTTTCAATATGTCGATAATGGCGATTTCTGATGATGATGGCTCAACTTGGCGACCAAGTTTGCCTTTGGTGGGTCGTGGGCCGATTCAACCAGCTATTATTCAAAAGAAAAACGGTAACTTATTCGCTCTCATGCGTGATAGCGGCGATGACCCCGCCAGAGTACACACAAGCGAATCAAAAGATAATGGTGAAACTTGGCAAGTAAGCACCAAAACCACTATTCCAAATACTGCAAGTGTTGAACTTTTGGTGCTGCAAGATGGCCGCTGGGCTTTTGTTGGAAATGATATTGATGACGGTCGCTACCGAATTGGATTATTTTTATCAGATGATGAAGGAAATACTTGGAAATGGAAGACTTATCTCGAAAAAGTAGAACCAAATAAAGGAAGTTTTTCTTATCCTTCACTGATTCAAACTTCTGACGGATTATTGCATATCACTTATTCATACCATCTCGAAAAAGATAAAAAGTCAATCAAGTATGTAGTTGTAAATCCTCAAAAAATTCCTCTTTATTGATTTCATATCAAATCCTCGCCTCAAATGAAAAACATACTTTTATTCATATTTTCGCTAAAAATGGGTCTTGTTCTGGCTCAAACAAAACAACCAGTTTATCAAGACAAACCCTTTCTACAAGATTATAGCATCAAGTTTTACACCAAAAACGATGCAGTTTCACCGCAAAAAGCCTTTTCAGACCGAAATGGCAATATTAAAATATATTCCTCGGCAGGTTTATTAGTTCCACACGATGGACAATTTCTTTATGCAGGAAATCTAATTGCAGATAATACTTACAGAACTATTCAAAATAAAAATATCAAAGGAATTAGTTTGTACGAAGAGCAATTCGTCTTGCTGGATGATAAAACAGTTTTCAGCAATGCTTGGGCAGGAAGTTTATTTGCCAAACATGAGCTTTCTGATGCAAAATTATTTGTTGGAGGCAAAAATTTCAATTTACTTATCTCAAATGGAAAAGCACTCCAATTGATTGATAAAACACAAACTTTATGGAAATTATCCGATTTTAAAGATGAAATTATTGACCTGAAATTTCAAAGTTCAACTAATCTTTTTTGGATTTTGGGTAGAAAGTCAGTTTCAACTTTTTCAGCTGAAACTAAGAAAACCGACGTAATTTTTGAAGGAAACAATTTTACTGCTTTTGATTTTTCAACAGATAATAAAAACCTCTACATCGGTACAAATGATGGCTATTTCTTGGTAAATATTGCCACAAAAAAGCAGATTGGCATTAAGCAAACGAAACTACCGACGACCGAAATTACGACCATCAAAAGTATTGGTGAAAAGGTTTGGTTTGGCACTACTAACGGGGCTTTTGCCTTGAAAAAAGATGGAAAATTTGATTATTATAATGGTGAACGCTGGCTAACGAGTAATCAAATCAAACATATCTCCGAAGGTCCAGAGAACTCCGTTTTAATTGTTAGCGATAAAGGACTATCTCAAATTTGTTTCAAACAAATGACCTTGCACGAAAAAGCCGTTTTCTTTGAAAAACAAGTTAGAAGCCGACACATAAGAAACGGTTTCAATGCCTCGCTTGATAACATGGAAAAAGGAAATCTTTCAACTGGTTATTTAGCCGACTCTGATAATGATGGACTTTGGACTTCGATGTATTTGGGAGCGGAGATTTTTCGGTATGTGGTTACTAAAGATGCAGATGCCTTACAAAACTGTCGAGAATCGCTCGACGCTATGGAAAGGCTTTATTCCATTAATCCAATCGCTGGCTTTCCTTCTCGTTCGTTTGAGCGAAGCGGCTTTATTCAACAACTTGCCGACCCTGACCGCTGGCAACACTCGCCCGACAAAGAATGGGACTGGAAAGCAACCACCAGCAGCGATGAGGCTATCGGACATATTTTTGTCTACGGTGCGATGGCCGAACTCATCAAAGACCCTGACCTCAAAAAGCGAGCGGTCGCCCTCATTGATACGCTCATGGGGCATATCGTGCGAAACGATTTGTATTTAATTGATTATGATGGAAAACCAACCGCTTGGGGGCGTTGGAATCCGAGTTATGTAAATGCTTTCCCAACTAATGTTGGCGACCGTAAACTCAATTCATCGAATATCATTGCCATGCTTCAAACGGCTTATTATTTCACAAAAAAGCCAATTTATAAAGAAAAAGCATTTGAATTAATGAAAAAACACGGCTATTTCGAAAATTTGATGAGACCAATGAAACAAATTGGTTATGCCCCCGAAGATGCCGACGAACACAGCAAAAAAATGTCGGATGCGTGGAATCATTCCGACGATGAAATGTATTTTCTGGGTTATTGGGGTTTATATCGTTATGCTTTAAATGACACGCTCAAAGCTCACTATGGAAAAGCAATTATCGACCATTGGCAAGCTGAACGCCCCGAAAAAGAAGGTTTGTGGAATATTTTTACTGCCGTGACAGGCACACAAAATTTTGAATTAAACGAAGCTACTTGGTATTTGAAAGAACACCCACTCGACCTCATCGACTGGACAATTATGAATAGCCACAGGAAGGATATTGAGAAAATTTCTACTAACTTCCGCAGCCAAACTATTAATGAAGTATTACCGCCCGACGAACGACCAATTCAAAGACATAATGCCAATATGTTTAATCTGGACCGAACAAAAGGAAACGGAACTTCGGAGCATAGTGCAGGCGATATTTGGCTACTACCCTACTGGCTTGGCAGATATTTGGGGGTGATTAGCCAGCCACAAAACAAATAACCTCGAAGCTATGCGAAGCTATTTTCCTTTAATTTTTCTCTTATTGACAAGTTGTAAAACCATGCGTTTTTTACCCGAAATACAATTAACCAACGACCTCAGCTATCACCATGATTTAGATAACAACGATAATTTTTCGCCTGATAATAAATGGTTAGTGTACGATACCCGCACCGATGATGGAGGAATTGCCGCATCGGCAAAGATTGAAAAAGTAAATATAAAGACGGGCGAAAAAAAGGTAGTTTATGAGGTACAAAATAACCAAAATTTCGGTCCAGGTGTTGGGGCAGCGAGCTATTCACCAGTTGCTAATCAGATTGTTTTTATTCATGGCTTAAACAATGTTACTGAACAAAATCCCTATCAACAATGGCGACGCACTGGAGTAATGATTGATGTGTCAAGAAACGAAAACCCGATTTTTGTTGATGCCCGAGACATAAACTTTCCATTTTCAAAAGGTGCACTGAGAGGCGGAACTCATCGACACGAATTTAGTGGAGACGGCAACTGGATTGGCTTTACCTACAATGATGATGTGATGAAGGCACTCGAAGATGCTACGGGTCAAAAACAAAACTTACGAACAATTGGAGTTTCAAAGAAAGGAAAATCAGTAAATATTTCAGAGAAAAATGATGGAGAAAACCTTTCGGGCGAATGGTTTTCGGCATTGGTTGTGAGAGTTGTGCCAAATCCGAAAAATGGCAGCGATGAAATAAGCCATGCGGCTGGTGATAGTTGGGTTGGTAAAAATGGTTATTTGAAATCAGATGGAACTCGCCAAATGGCTCGTGCATTTATTGGCACTATAAAAACAGAAAATGGAGAAAATGTTGATGAAGTTTTTATAGTTGACATTCCAGAAAACATTGAAGTTGATGGTGAGTTCGGTCCTTTGGAAGGTACGGAATCTCAATTACCTCAACCACCAAAGGGTGCTTCTCAAAGACGTCTAACTTTCACCGCAAAAAATTCTCATGCAGGTTGTACTGGCATTGTCAGGTCAAATTTTGAAGGAAGTTTGCTTGCTTTTTTGGCAAAAGATGAAAAAAATATCAAACAAATATTCACAATTTCACCAAATGGAGGGAATCCAAAACAAATTACTTTTCACGAATCTGACGTTGAAGGCAGTGTTCGATGGCATCCTTCAGGCAAATGTATTTTTTATATTTGGAATGGAAGTATTTGTGAAATTAAAATCAATGACCTTGATTTTGATAAACGATTACAAATCATTTCAAAATCAAGCACGCCATCGCCAACTAATTTAGTTGTATCGCACGATGGAAAAACGATTGCCTTTAACAGACTTTTAGAAAACGAAGCAACTGGCATAAAAACCAAGCAAATATTTTTGATAAAACTTGATTGAGTCTGTAAAGCCAACTTTTACCAGAACAATATTTTATTTAACAAATCATTCAACCTTCCTTAAACAATGAATTTATTACCCAAAGGGCTTTGGCCTGTGATGATTACTCCATTCAAAACCAACAATCAAATTGATATAGATGGCTTAGAAAGGCTAACAAATATGTATCTTGATGCTGGTTCAAATGGTATGTTTACCAACTGTCTTTCGAGCGAAATGTATCAACTCACCACCGAAGAACGATTACTGCTCACGAGTAGTGTCGTTAAGTTTTGTCAAGATAAAGTGCCAGTTGTTGCCACTGGAACTTTTAATCGAGGCGGTGCTACAAATACAGATTTTATCAAAAAAATATACGATACGGGCATAAATGCTGTGATTTTGATTACAAGTATGCTCGTAGAACCCGATGAAAGTGATGATGTCTTGAAATCTCGTTTGGAAGAAATTATGAGCGAAACAGGCAATATTCCTTTGGGAGTTTATGAATGTCCAGTTCCTTATAAACGTCTTTTAAGCACAGATATGCTCAAATGGATGGCGTCGACTGGACGTTTTGTGTATCACAAAGATACAAGCTGTAACTCTATTTCGCTCGAGCGAAAATCAGCCGCCGTAAAAGGAACAAATTTTGGACTATATAACGCTGATACAGCCACGGCTCTCGACTCACTCGAATCTGGTGCAAGAGGTATTTCACCTATTTCAGCCAATTATTATCCTGAGCCATACAGCTATTTATTAAATGAGTTTTTCACGAATGGCCGAACAGAAAAACTGAATCAACTGCATGCCATTCTGACGATGATGGATAGAGTAACACATACCTTTTACCCTTTTTCGGCTAAATTATTCTTACAAAATAGAGGCTTGAAAATCGAAACCAATAGCCGTATTCCAACAGATATGCTTACAAATTTAGATACAATCAGATTCAACGCCTTGATGGATTCTTTTAAAGTAATTTCTGAAATGTATGATATAAAATCAGTGCTTTAATAGTTAATTCCATCAGAAAGATTCATTGCCGTCTGCTTTAGCTGACGGCAATGAAATTTACTTGTTCATTAAACTAATCTCAATTTTACAACTTCCTCAACTCAACTCGCCAATTTGTGCCGCTGCCGACTTTATATTTTTTTGAAAAATCATCCATATTGATTCCAAAAGATAAATTCAACAAACTATTCATATAGCACAGGTTTTCGCCCTCTTTTACATCGCCAAATGTATGCACATAAGGCATTTCTTCTTCAAAAACCTTCTTTTCACCATCAAAAATTTCTACTGAAAGCTTATCACCAATCTTTAATCCAAGCTGATTTGTAGTTTTTGAGTCAATATTGGTCCATACATTGCCGTACTGAATATCCAAAATCGGAATCCCTCCCGAAATCAAACCATTTTCAACTTTTGGCTTTGGATAATCGAGCATAACTAATTTATTATCAGCCACTTTCTCCCCTACTTCTTCAAAGTTAATTCCAGCAGAAGCCAATTTCGCTCCCGAATAAGCAAATACATCTCGACCATGAAAAGTATATGAATTCTGAGAATTTGGCAAACGATTGGCCGCCGAAATTTCACGAATTTCTTCAACGCCTTCATTTTCAGCAACTAATGTAAAAAGGCCATTATCGGGGCCAACATAATAGTGATTGGCTTTGGTTTTCAGAATAATAGATTTACGCTCAGTCCCAACTCCTGGGTCAACCACGCAAACAAAGACGGTTCCAGTTGGCCAATAAGGAGCAGTTTGTTGTAATCTGAATGCACCTTCCCAAATATTATAAGCAGGAATTTCGTGGGTAAGGTCTTGAATCATCAAATCAGGGGCTAAGTTCAATGCAACACCTTTCATAGCTGCCACCGCACCATCTTTTACCCCAAAATCAGTCATTAGAACTAAAGGCGACTTTTGCGTCTTTGTTTTAGCATAAAACACTGATAATAAAGCAATTGCTAAAATAATTACAAGCGAAATTATTACCTTTCTGGACATAAGATTGAAAAGGTTTGATTTTGTAGGCACAAAATAACAACGATACAGCTTTAAAATTGTATTTTTGCGTAAAAATTTAAGCACTTAGCTATTAGCAGTTAGCTTTTAGCTCAAAGTATTTATTGTTTTTACTCAAAATTTTAAAATATTCTAAAAAAAGCTAATAGCTGATAGCTAATAGCAAAAAGCTAATTCAAGAAATGTCGGAGTTCAACCATCGTGAAATTGAAAAAAAATGGCAACAGGTTTGGGAAGAAAACCAAACTTACAAAGTAGAAATCGACCACACAAAACCAAAGTTTTATGTGTTGGATATGTTTCCGTATCCTTCGGGAGCTGGCCTGCACGTTGGGCATCCACTGGGCTACATAGCAACCGATATTTATTCAAGATACAAGCGTCTGAAAGGTTTTAATGTGCTTCACCCAATGGGTTTTGACTCGTTTGGACTTCCAGCCGAGCAATATGCCATTCAAACAGGGCAGCACCCAGCAATCACAACCGAAAATAATATTACAACTTACATTAGTCAGTTAAAAAAGATTGGTTTTTGCTACGATTGGAGTCGTGAAGTACGAACTTCTGACCCCAATTATTACAAGTGGACACAGTGGATTTTCATGGAATTGTTCAATTCTTGGTATAACAAAGAATCGGATAAAGCCGAAGCTATTGAAACTTTATATGCAAAATTTGAGCAGAATGGAACATCGGGGGTAAAAGCAGCTTGTAATGACGATGCTCAAAGCTTTACAGCTGAAGAATGGGAAGCATTTAGTGAAACCGAAAAATACAAAATTTCATTGGATTATCGCTTAACTTATCTTTCTGATTCAGTAGTAAACTTCTGCCCAGCATTGGGAATGGTTTTATCGAATGATGAGGTAAAAGATGGCGTTTCGGAGCGTGGTGGCTACCCTGTTATTCAGAAAAAAATGCAACAATGGGTAATGAGAATCACAGCTTATGCCGACCGCTTGATTAGTGGTTTGGATTTGGTTGATTGGTCAGATTCATTGAAAGAGCAACAAAAAAACTGGATTGGTCGCTCGGTTGGAGCAATGGTAAAATTTGCTATTAGCCCCCTAACCCCCGATGGGGGAACAAATACAGCTCCCCCATCGGGGGCGGGGGCGACCGACGCTTCGGGGGCTTTTATCGAAGTTTTCACGACTCGTGTTGATACCATTTATGGAGTTTCTTTCATGGTTTTAGCTCCTGAGCATGAATTAGTGGCTTCTTTGACAACACCCGAACAAAAAGAAAGCATCGAAAATTATATTTCCGAAACTCAAAAACGTTCAGAACTCGACCGTATGTCTGATGTTAGAACGGTTTCGGGGGCGTTTACAGGAAGTTATTGTATCAATCCTTTCAGTGGCGAAAAAGTGCCGATTTGGATTGCAGATTACGTATTGGCAGGTTACGGAACTGGTGCAGTTATGGGGGTACCTTCGGGCGACCAACGTGACTGGAATTTCGCCACACATTTTGGTTTACCAATCGTACAAATACTTGATGCTCAAGCAGATATTGAAACCCAAGCCGATGCCACCAAAGAGGGAAAATACATTAATTCAGGCATGATAAATGGCCTTGAATACAAAGAAGCAACGGCCAAATTGATTGCATGGTTGGAAGAAAAAGGTATTGGCAAAGGAAAAGTGAATTATCGTTTACGTGATGCGGTTTTTGCCCGCCAACGCTATTGGGGTGAGCCTGTGCCAGTGTTTTTTAAGGATGGTCTTCCCTATCTAATTGATAAAGAAGACTTGCCTTTGGTTTTACCAGAGATTGACAAATATTTACCAACCGAAGATGGCGAACCTCCACTCGGCCGTGCCGAAGGTTGGAATTATAAAGGAAATGAATATGAGCTAAGCACGATGCCTGGTTGGGCAGGAAGTAGCTGGTATTGGTTCAGATACATGGATGCCAACAATGACCAAGAGTTTGCCTCGAAAGAAGCGATTGACTATTGGCAAAATGTTGACCTTTATTTGGGTGGAACAGAACATGCTACTGGTCACCTTTTGTATAGCCGCTTTTGGAATAAATTCTTGAAAGACAGAGGTCATGTTCCGCAAGAAGAATATGCCATGAAGCTCATCAATCAAGGGATGATTATGGGGCGTTCAAACTTCGTTTATCGTTTAAAAGATTCTGACAAAGTAACTTTTGTTTCTTACGGCTTAAAAGACCAATATGAAACTACAAAACTTCATGTTGATGTAAATATAGTGGATAATGACATTTTAGACGTAGAAAAATTCAAAGCTACACGAAATGATATTGGAGATGACCCTCAATTTATTTTAGAGGACGGCAAGTATGTTTGTGGTTCGGAGGTAGAAAAAATGTCAAAATCTAAGTTCAATGTTGTAAATCCAGATACAATCGTTGAGCGTTATGGTGCTGATACATTCCGTCTTTACGAAATGTTCTTAGGTCCATTGACCGAAAGCAAACCGTGGGATACTCGTGGAATTGAAGGTACGTATAGATTTGTGCGTAAAGTATGGCGTTTGTTCTTCGACCAAAATGGTAAAAATTTGGTAGTTGATACTGAACCAAGCAAAGAAGAATTGAAAGCTTTGCATAAAACAATCAAAAAAGTAAACGAAGATATTGAGTCATTCTCATTCAATACTTCGGTTAGTTCGTTTATGATTTGTGTGAATGAACTTTCAGACCTAAAATGCCATAAAAAATCGATTCTTGAGCAATTATTGGTCATTTTGTCACCTTATGCTCCGCACGTAACTGAGGAATTGTGGCAAGTTTTGGGGCATACCGATAGTATTACGGCTCAACAATTCCCAACGTTCGATGCCAAACATTTAGTGGAAGATTCATTTGAATATCCAATTCAAGTAAATGGAAAAGTTCGGGCAACACTCAATTTTCCTGCCGACATGAGCAAAGAAGAAATTGAGAAATTAGTTTTAGAAAACGAATTAGTTGTAAAATGGTTAGAAGGTGCAAAGCCTAAGAAAATCATCGTTGTTCCGAAGCGGATTGTGAATGTGGTAATATAATATTCAAAGGCAGCGATTTATTTGCTGCCTTTTTTTTACTCTTTAATTTAATGTAAACCAAAAAGAAAACTCCACTATTATTTATCTTAAGCCCATTAATTCTTTGCTCAATCACCCAACATACAAGTAAATTTGGTTTCTGATGCTTTTTCATCAATCGTTGACATCACTCATGCCAATGATTACAGGCTTTTTATTGTAAATGAAAATCAAGTAAAAATCATTTCTAACGGGCAAGTTCTACCCACTCCATTTTTAGATTTAACCAACCAAGTAAACTCGATAATGGCTTTGGTTGACACACACTCTACTGGCTGAAAAGAAAGTTGGCAACAATCAGAGTAGTCAAATCAGCATGATTGACGTAAATCATTTCAAACAATTGTCTAAAATGCTTATTTGTATTAATCTATTGGGCTGAATTATTCAAGTACCGATCAAGTAAATTATGGCAGCGACCGTGTTATCAACGAATATTACTCAAAAGAAGAAAACAATGTAGCAAAGACAGGTTTCAATTTTAAAACTATAATGTAAAAATCAATTCAAAACTATTTGTAAAATCGGTATTCAGAGCAATTATTTTTTGTTGAGCCATTATCAAGAAGTGTCTCAATCTCAACTTTAATAGTTACCTAATTTACTTTTATCCGCCCCTTTAGGCCTTTCAAGTTCATCTCCATTGTTTTTTTAGTATGAAAGTTGTTACTCGTAGCTTTTTTTTCGTCCTAACGTAATCAGAAAAGCAAAGTTTTGGATTCATTGTCTGTTGGTTAAACCTAAATTATCTTGAAAAATAATGATAGAATTCAGACATTTTATGTGCTGTTTGAATTAACCTAAATAAAACTTTTTAACCAATACCTCATCATCAAAATTTGCTACATCAGACCTAATGATTTATGACAAATATACAATAAACTGTAATTATAATGGCAGTAAGCAAACGATTTTTCCTAATTGAAAAAGGTAATTTATTATTTTTTTTATTTTTCATTAATTCAATAATTACTGAGGCTCATAGAATTAATACTAAATTTTCCAATACAACAAATCTGCTTGAAAGTACTAAACATTTTTTCAAAGCTGATTCTGCAATAAAAGTTCCAGAAATATTAGCTGGAACAACAAAGATTTGTGCTGGAACAAGTACAGAATTGAAGGTTACAGATGCTCACAATGGCGATATTACTTGGAAAACGAGTTCGAATGAAGTTGTTGGAAGCGGTAGTGTTTTAAAAATTTCACCTAAAGAAACCACGACTTATTATGCCATTCGCAAAGCAGGTGAACGAGAAAGTAAACCTTCAAATAAAATAACAATTAGTGTAAGTCTGCCCAATTTTACAGGTACCCCAACGGTTCCAGGAGATTATAATGTAACTTCCAACGAACCGTTTTATTTGGGTACTAAAGAAATAGATGGTGTTGAACTTAGATGGAAACATGAACAAAATACTGGTGGTGTAACATTGATTACACCTACGACAACTCCAACAGAGTATTATGTAAGGTACGAAGAACCAAAAACAGGCTGTGTGAGTGCATGGAAAACTGTTTCGGTAAGTTTAGATAAGAGTAATACTGCTACAAATGCTATTTCATTAAAAAACTTCAAGCCTTTAATTAATACACCAGCCACTTCTTGTGCGGCACTTTCAACGTCGAGTGATGCACAGCTTTGCAGCGGTACTTCATTTGCAGCTTTGGTGGGTAATACCACAAACGGAGGTACGGCCTCAACTCAATGGGGATGCCTTGGAACAAGTCCCAATCAATCATGGTTTTATTTTATTCCCTCGACAAGTGGGTCTGTTTCATTTAATGTAACAAATACATCAAATGTAGATGTGGATGGAGCTATTTGGGGACCAGTAAATACAGTCGCTGATGCTTGTTTCGCCACTCAAAGTTCGCCATTAACTTGTGATTATTCAAGTTCTGCAAATATCTCACTATCAATTGCATCGGTTACAGCTGGGAAGGTTTATGTATTGGTAGTTACTAACTACTCAAACAGAGCGACTACTGTGAATTTTCCTGCAAATGCAGGAACTGCCTCAGTAGGCTGTTGTACTTTGACAGGCGTAACGACAAGTTCAACGGCAATTACTTGTAATGGAGGAACTTCAACCGCTACCGTAAATTATACAGGTACACCAACGGGTTCTGTCACGTATAGTAAAGACGGAACAAATTATCAAGCAAGTAATATATTTTCGGGATTATCGGCGGGGTCATATACTTTCTACGTAAAAGATAATATCTGTACAAAGTTTAGTACGCTCATAATTACTCAACCAACTGCTATTACTTTTGAGGCATCAACTATTACAAATGTAACTTGTAGTGACGGAAACAATGGTAAAATAGTTAAAACAGCAACTGGGGGAACTGGGACGATTTCGTATGTTATTTCGCCAAATATTGGCACACAAAGCCCAGCAGGTACTTTTAGCAACTTAACAGCGGGAACTTATACAATTATGGCTGCCGATGCAAGTGGATGTACTTCCACCACAAATGTTACGGTAGGAGCAATAAATATTACACCGACAGTACCAACAGCTATTTCGGCAAGTTTGGTTACAATTTGCTCAGGACAAAGTTCTACTTTATCGGCAACTTGTAACAGCGGTACTGCAACTTGGTATAGTGATGCGGGGCTTACGAGTACAGTTACAAGCACAGTTAGCCCAGCATTAACAACAACTTATTATGTTTCTTGTATAGGAAGTGGTGGTTGCAAAAGTATCTCGGGAAATGTAACAATAACTGTAAACCCAACACCAACAGCACCAACTGGTATTTCGGCAAGTCCAGCTACAATCTGTTCAGGACAAAGTTCAACCTTATCTGCCACATGTAGTACAGGCACAGTAACCTGGTACAGCGATGTAGCATTGACAAATTTGATTTCAAATTCGGTAAGTCCAGCAAGCACAACTACTTATTATGTAGCCTGCATGAGTGCATCAGGTTGTAAGAGTACCGCAGGAAATATAGCTATAACAGTAAATCCAACACCAACAGCACCCGCTGGTATTTCGGCCAGTCCAGCCACAATCTGTTCGGGTAAAAGTTCTACTTTGTCGGCAGCATGTAGTAACGGAACAGTAACTTGGTATAATGATGTTGCATTGACAAATACTATTTCAAATTCAGTCAGTCCGACAAATACAACCACCTATTATGTTGCGTGCTTAAGTAATACTGGATGTAGAAGCACATTTGGTAATGTAACTGTTACTGTAAACCCAACACCATCTGCACCAACAAGTATTTCGGCAAGCCCCGCTACAATCTGTTCAGGGCAAAGTTCAACTTTATCAGCTATTTGTAGTACAGGAACAACAACTTGGTTTAGTGATGCAGCTTTAACAAATACTGTTTCAAATACTGTAAGTCCAACTTCAACTACAACCTATTATGTATCATGTGTAAGTGCATTAGGTTGTAAAAGTCCCTCTGGAAATATTTTTATAACTGTAAATCCAATACCATCAGCACCAACAAGTATTTCGGCAAGTCACACTACAATCTGCTCAGGACAAAGCTCTGCTTTGTCGGCAACATGTAGCAGTGGAACTGCAACTTGGTACACCAGTAATGCACTTACAACGGAGGTAACATCGCCAGTAAGTCCAACAAGTACAAAAACATACTATGTAGCTTGTGTAAGTACGGCTGGCTGTAAAAGTAGTGCAGGAAATATAACTGTTACAGTAAACCCTACTCCATTAACTCCTACAAATATTTTGGCAAGTCCTGCCACAATCTGTGTTGGGCAGAGTACATCTTTGATAGCTACCTGTGCAAGTGGTACAATAACTTGGTACACCAATGCCGCCCTTACAACGACGGTAGCAACGACAGTAAGTCCAATTACAACTACAACCTATCATGTGGCTTGTGTGAGTGGATTAGGCTGTAAAAGTGCCGCAGAAAATGTAACAGTAAATGTAAACCCTACCCCATCAGCACCCACAGGTATTGCAGCGAGTTCGACTACAATCTGTTCGGGACAAAGTTCTACTTTAACGGCTACTTGTAGTTCAGGAATTATAACTTGGTACACAGAGCCGGCATTAACAAATGTAGTTTCAAGTCCGGTCAGACCAACAATGACCACAACTTATTATGGTGCATGTGTAAGTGCCTCAGGGTGTAAAAGCACGGCAGGAAATATAACAATTACAGTCAATCAAACACCAGCAACACTGCCATCAAGTACAACCGAATATTGCCAAGGGATTACAGCTTCCCAATTAAATGTAGTGGGGGCTTCGGGAGCAACAGTTCTATGGTATAATACTATAACAGGTGGGGTTGGCACTAATACTGCACCTACGCCATCTACCAATACGGTTGGCACAACCAATTATTATGCTTCTCAGACACAAAATGGTTGTGAAACTGAGAGGGCAGCGATTGCAATAGTGGTTAATCCTAATCCAGCATTGAGCTTGGAAGTAGGTAATGCTGCTTGTGCTGGTTCGCCAGTTACAATTATCGCCAGTGCTACAGGTGGAACACCGGGCTATCAATTTTCAAAGAATGGTGTTGATTTTCAAACTAATAATGTTTTTGCTGGTATTTTTGCTGGCTCATACACGATCTCTGCCAGAGATAGCAAAGGATGTTTAATTGCTCAGTTTGTTAATATAACACAAGCTGACCCACTGTCCCTTTCAATTCAGTCATCTAATGATTGTACAACTGGAGATAATGGCATAATTACTATTTCGGGAGCTGGAGGAACTGGAGCATTAACGTATAATATAAATGGTAGTAGTTATGGAAGCACAACTACATTTTCAAATCTATCATCAGGAACTTATACTGTGGGAGTGAAAGATGCAAATGGCTGCATTTTAGAAAAAACGTTGAGTATAAATACTGTAGCAGATATTGTATTGTCTCTTGTAAGTCAAAATGATTGCATTGTCGGAAATACGGGTATGTTTAGCTTGAGTGCATCAGGAGGTTTAGCTCCATATCAATATAGAGTTGATGGTGGTAGCTGGGGTGGGAGTTCGTTTACTGGTTTATCGGCTGGAACTCACATTGCCCAAGTAATTGATGCACGAGGTTGTACAAAAACATTGAATGTAGAAATAATTGAAAAACCTGCTGCTCCAACAGTGACTTCTCCAACTATTTGTGCAGGGCAAAGTGTAAATTTATCAGCAACCTGTAACACGGGTGTTCCTCTATGGTATTCAGATGTTAATTTGACCAACTCTCTTTCGTCAGTAACAGTTACACCAAGTGCAACAACCAATTATTATGCAGTTTGCGAAATTGTTGCAAATAATTGTAAAAGTACGGTCGCAACCGCTAATATCACAGTCAACCCTATTCCTACTGTTAATTCGATAACGAATCAAGTCCTTTGCAATACTTCTACAACTACGGCAGTAAATTTCACAGGTATGGTAAGTGGAACTATTTATAATTGGACAAACACAAATACAAATATCGGCCTTTCTGCGAGCGGAAGTGGCAATATTTTAGCCTTTACGGCGACTAATTCGACCAGTAGTCCAATTTCAGGAACGATTACAGCTACGCCATCATATACGAATCAAGGTGTAACTTGCACAGGAATACCTCAGAATTTTACAATTACGGTAAATCCAACTCCATTGGTTAATAATATTACAGACCAATCATTATGTAATGGTTCGCAAACTACGGCAATAACCATGTTGGGAGCGGTTACTGGAACGATTTATAACTGGACAAATTCAAATACAAGCATTGGTTTGTCTGCCAGTGGGACAGGAAATATTATAGCATTTACAGCAACAAATACTGGAAGTTTACCAATTTTTAGCGAAATAACTGTTAGTCCGTCATTTACAAATGGAGGAGTTACGTGTACGGGTACACCGAAAATTTTCACAATTGCTGTCAATCCAACACCAACAGTCAATACTGTTACCAATCAAATACTCTGCTCTGGAGCTACAACAAACGCAATTAATTTTACAGGAGCAGTGAGTGGAACAGTTTATAATTGGACAAATTCGAATACAAACATCGGCTTGGGAGGAGGTGGTTCTGGAAATATTGCTGCATTTGCTACTACAAATTCTGGCAGTTCTCCAAATATAGGAACAATAAACGTTACGCCGTCTTATTCCAACAATGGGGTAACTTGCACAGGAAGTTCGCAAAGTTTTACCATTACCGTGAATCCAATTCCAACAGTCAATGCGGTTATGGACCAAACCTTATGTAATGGCTCACAAACTACGCAAGTTACATTTACAGGAGCTGTTGCAGGTACGATTTATAACTGGACAAACACAAATTCAAACATTGGTTTAACTACAAGTGGCACAGGGAATATTGCGGCTTTTGTTGCAACAAACACAGGTACTTCTCCACTTGTTAGCACGATAACGGTTACACCTTCGTACACAAATGGTGGTTTAACTTGCACAGGTTTAACACAAAGTTTTGATATTATAGTCAATCCAACGCCAACAGTTAATGCCGTTGCAAATCAAACGCATTGTTATGGTTCAACAAGTTCAGCAGTTAATTTTACGGGGGCTGTTAGTGGTACACTTTATAACTGGACGAACACTAATTCAAATATAGGTTTGCCATCGAGCGGCACAGGAAACCTTGCAGCCTTTACTACAACCAATTCTGGAACTTCACCCATAAATGGAATAGTTTCGATAACACCAACATATACCAATAATGGACTCACTTGTATAGGCTCGTCAACAAGCTTTACAATTACAGTAAATCCGATTCCAACGGTTAATGCGATAACAGACCAAACCTTGTGTAATGGCACTCAAGCAACTGCGATTGCTTTCACAGGGGCAGTTTCTGGGACTGTTTATAGCTGGACAAACACAAATCCAAGCATTGGTTTAGCGGCAAGTGGGACAGGAAATATCGCAACATTTACAGCTATAATTACTGGTAGTTCACCAATTTCGGGTGTAATTACCACTACACCAAGTTATACAAACAATGGAGTTACATGTTCAGGAACGGTCAAAAATTTCACTATTTTGGTAAATCCAACCCCAACAGTAAATGCAGTTTCAAATCAAAGCTTGTGTAGTGGAACGTCAACATCGGCAAATTTTATAGGAGCAGTAAGCGGAACAACTTATAATTGGACAAATACTAATACAGCGATAGGATTAGCCGCAAGTGGGACAGGCAATATTGCTACATTTACGGTTACAAATACTGGAAATACATCAGTTACTGGCGTAATTACCGTAACACCTTCTTATACGAATGACGGAATAACATGTGTGGGAAGTCCAAGAAACTTCACAATAACTGTTAATCCAATACCTCAAGCAACAATAACACCCGATTTTGCAAAAATTTGTAGCGGAGAAAGTATTAATTTGCTTATTTCTGATGGAAAATCTGTCAATGGAACGACCACCTTTTCATGGAATCGAGATAACACCACTAATCTTTCAGGCCCGAATAGCGGAAGCACAAATTCAATAAGTGGTGTATTTATAAACCCAACAACAACAACACAAATTACAGCCTTTTTTGGAACAGTTAGATCTCAATTTGGATGTAGTGACATGGCCATTGCAAAAGTTTCTGTTACTCCACCTTTATCTGTGACTATTTCAGGAAATACTTATTTTTGTGGAACAGGTGTTTTAAATAGAACAACGACCTTAACTGCTTCACCAGTTGGTGGAACGGGTTCGTATTCATATCAATGGAATTTGGACGGTAATCGAATATCGGGAGCAACGAACTCGACACATACTACATCAACTGCTGGCGATTATACAGTTACAGTAGTTTCAGAATATTGTACCAAAACTTCAAATATTATTACTGTAAATGCACCATATTCACTTAGTGGAATACCAACGGTCAACCCAGCTTCGTCAAGTTTTTGTGGGAGCGGCTCAGCCTCATTTTCAGCAAATAGTAGTGTGTCTTTGGGAACATTTAATTGGTATAATGCAGCAAATTCAATTACAGCATTATCTCCAACATCTGGAACAAGAAATGAAACATATAATACACCAACATTAACAGCCTCACAAATTTACTATGTTGCAAGAGCATTTGCAGTAGTTGGTTCAAGCCCTTTAATCACTTGTGAAACTGATAGAACGGCGGTGGCTGTGACAATAAATTCGATTCCAACAACACCAACTGCAACTGGCAGTACTACAATATGTGTTGGTTCAAGTACGAATCTAAGTATTTCTAATTCATGTGAAGGAACAATAACTTGGAAAAATGCTTCAAATACAATAGTAGGTACAGGGAGTCCATTAAGTGTTTCGCCAAGTGTAACTACGAATTATACCGCAATATGTACTGTAACTGGTTGTGAAAGTAGTTCTTCAAATACTATAACTATTACTGTATCAAACATAACTTTGACAGCCACCCCAACGAATTTGACTTGTCAATCAAACAGCACGGGTAGCATTAGTTTATTGGCAAGCGGTGGTACAACGGCTTATACTTATTCAAAAGATGGTTCGACTTTCCAAAGTAGTAATGTATTTTCAGCATTAAGTGCAGGTAATTATACTTTAACGGTGAAAGATGCCAATGGCTGTACAGCTACGGCAAGTACCACG
>NZ_JBELAU010000029.1:0-19803 GCF_040253585.1 Emticicia sp. W12TSBA100-4 | reverse complement strand
TTATAGAAGGAGCTTGAATACTCGAGCTAAACGAATTAGGCCCTGTCCAAGTGTAACTTGTCATTGCAGCCACCGAGTTGAAAGTTAATGTTGTACCAACACATTTTGGTGAATCAGAGCTTGGGTTTGGAACAGGCGTAGTATAAACAATTACAACCGTTGTTGCTGTTGCTGTACTCAATCCATTCGTGACAGTAACAGTATAAGTTCCTGCAGCAGCAGCAGTGACATTTGCAATACTTGGATTTTGTGATGAGGAAGTAAATGAATTAGGCCCTGTCCATGAATAAGTCCCTCCACCCAAAGAACTTAGATTTAGTGAATTTCCTGTACAAACTGGTGAATTACTATTTGCAGTGGCCTCAGAAATGACTACCGCAGTAGTAGCTGAAGCACTACAACCGTTTGTTGTCAGTGTTACTGTATAAGTTCCTGTTGCTGCAGTTGTTACATTCGTTATACTTGGATTTTGAACACTCGAAGTAAACGAATTTGGTCCTGCCCATAGATAGGTACTTGCCGTTCCGCTCGTCAGATTTAACGTATTGGTAATATTTACTGGCGAATTACTGCCAATATTTGGCGTAGGAGTTTGATTAATTGTTACCGCTGTAGTTGCCGATGCTGAACAGCCATTTGAATTAGTAACAGTTACAGTATATATTCCTCCTTCGACGGTTGTTACATTACTTATTGAAGGGCTTTGAACGCTGGATGTGAACGAATTAGGTCCCGACCATGCATAAGTGGTCATGCCTGTAACCGAACTTAAATTTAAGGTATTTCCACTACAAACAGGTGAATTACTGCTTGGATTTGGCGTTGGACTTGCATTTACTGTAACCACCACTGAATTTGTCGCTGTACAACCATTACTTGTTATCGTAACTATGTAAGTTCCTGTTGCGGCTATAGTTGTATTCGCAATACTTGGATTTTGCAGTGATGATGTAAAGGAATTAGGACCACTCCACAAGTAGGTATCTCCTCCACTTGATGTTAAATTCAACGAACTTCCACTACAAATTGGGCTATTACTTCCGATACTTGCTGTTGGTGTTTGATTTATAGTAACACTTAGTGTTGCCGAAGCCGTACATCCAAAACTATTCGTTTGGGTAATGGTATAAATACCACTTGCTGCGGTTGTTACGCTTGTAATACTTGGATTTCGTAAGGATGAAGTAAATGTGTTTGGTCCAGCCCATAAATAACTCGTACTTGCTGCCGATGATAAATTGAGTGTATTTCCACTACAAACGGGTGAATTACTTGATGGAGCAGGCACAGGTAAAGCATTTACGGTAATCAAACCAGTGTTTACTCTTGTACTTTCGCATTCACCTACTTTACAAGATGCTTGATAGGTGGTATTGCTTGATGGTGATTGACTCAGTGGTCTGCCTGTTCCAATTAAACTCGCTGTTGCAGCAGCATTGTACCACTGCACCTCTCCACTTGAACATGTGGCTGATAATGAAACTGACTGACCATTGCATATTGATGTAGCTGATGTTACGCCAGTTGGTGGTGGAATAACAACATTAGTAGTTGTAGTGTTAGAGGTTATTGTCGAAATATTACTACCTGAAACCGATGCGGTATTTGTAATAGCACAAGTACTTGGTGAGTTACTTATGACGGCACTAAATGTTATAGTTGTGCTTTTGCCCGCTGGAAGTGTAAAGCCACTACCTGCACCTGCAACCGATATAGTTTCTCCAGCATTAATATCAGCTACCGAATTTTGTGTAGCCGATATTGCTAAATCATCAGCATCAGTCGTTTTTTCGGTTTGCTTAGATTCTACTGTTGATATAGCTTCTTGTGCTGTTAGACTATCTTTTAACGTCTCTTTTTTTATCGCAGCTAAACGAGCATTTTCATTACTAATTTCTTCTATTTGTTTATTATCTGCAAGTAGGGCAACAAATGCTGGTGGGTTTAGTGGTGCAATACAAGTATTGGCTGCTACCATTGTAACGGTTGAGCCAGACCTTACTGATACAATCCCACCATTTCCAGTTGTTGGAGTATTGCCATTGGCATTCCAAGCCGTTGCAGCATCTGTACTACCTTCTAATCTGATTGCACTTGTTGCACCAAATGTAGAAAGTCTGAAGTGACCGTTTATACCGTTAGTAGATGTTATATTCGACGCAACTCTGGCACAAACAATATTTTGCGAAGCAGTAGTATTTCCTGCTTCAATAAAAATACATCTACCAGTTGAATTTGGGTCAGGATAATTCAAAGCCACCGTGTTTCCTGTAATTATGGCATCGATTCGGCCATTTCCTGTGTGAGTAGGTAATGTACTTCTATTATCGACCATAATACCGTTGGATTGTGGTAATCCTGAGATATTATTTCCTGTAATTGTGCTATATCCTTTTGCATCATCTTGTCCGAAGATTTCAATTCCTCTAAAGACTCCAACAATACCTCCAGATTTATATGTTACGGTGTTATTGGTAAATTTTGCATGTATGGTAGATTGTTCAGTAGGGGCAATTGTTACAACATTTCCCCCATTGGCCGAAAGTTTCGTGTTATCGTGGATATTGGTATAAATCGTACTCGTTTCATTACTCGTTATTTCAATAGCTGTGCCTACGTCATTTGGTGTTGTTACTGCATTTACCGGGTCTATCGAACAACCTGTTATTTCATAACTACCCGTAGAAGTATCATTATTAATTGCCTTGATAGCATCAGCTCCAATTTTATTTAATGTACAATTAGAAACTGTGATATACGTTTTGCCAGTGCCAAAAGTATTAGCCAAAATACCCGTTCCTACTACTGCCGAGGCTGTTCCTGCAGGGGTTGTCTGCGTATCCGAAATATTTGAATTGCTAATCGTTAAATTTAGATTAACACTTGTATTAAAGATACTAATCAAATGCTCATTTGCACGAGTGATGGTCGAACCAGTTATTGAGCATGTACCAGAAAGATTAGTAAAGGCAATTGCACCTTCATTAACATTATTTCCTGAATTATTTACTGTACAATTGGTCATCGAAAAATTGCTGACGTTATGACCAGAAATTCCTCTTTGAACACTCCCTGTAATGCTAATATTATCGAGTGTAAGGCTACTCACATCCTTTGCCACAATACCTCCATTAGAAACCGAATAATCAGTACTACTCAAGGTAGCATCAGTGGTACTTGCATTGACAAAATTCATGTTTTTGAGGGTAATATTTGAAACATTATTCAAATCTACCCCCTTCTCAGTTACGTTTGTAATCGTACCACCCGAGCCAGCGGTAGTCCCCGAACCATTAACTGTAAACGAACCTGAGGTATTTGTTAACTTTAATGCAGAAGTTTGAGCGGTACCTGTTTTTGTTACACTTGTCAAAACCATTGCCAAAGGTGCTTTAGATACACTGCTAACCCCCGAGATAGTTATAACATTAGCGGCATTTGAACTAATTGTCCCACTTGTACATGTAATTGTCCCACTTTGTCCAGCCGTATTTATCGCATTTTGCCCATTTCCAGCTGTAATGTCTAAGCTGCCAAAAGTAAAACTTGCACTATTACTACCTAATGACAATGAACTCCCTGAACCCCCTGATAAACTCGTATTTCCACCACTAAAAGAACCGCTACAAGTTTGAATAGATATTGAGTTTAAAACACTATTAGTCGATGTTATACTTGTAAAATCTAAATTAAGTACTCCAGTACTGAGGCTTAAGGCGTCTCCATTTCCTGTTAATGCCATTTCAGTTGTAGTCAATGTGCCAAAATTTGTACCCGCAATATCTCTGGTACTATTACCCATATCAAACCCACGAAGGGTATTGTTCGAATTCAAAGTAATGGTTATACCACTACTCGTCAGAGTTGGTTTTGTTCCGCTTGTTGATGGCAAAGTATTGGTATAAGATTGAACCGTTGCACCGGCAAAACTTGCTAATCCTACGGTTGCACCTTGCCCAAGTACTTTTTGCCCTGCTTTGAGGGTAGCTGCACCCGAATATGTTCCTGAATACACAAAAATCGTTTGGTTTGCCGCTGGGTCTGTTGCACCAGTTAGAGCGTTGGCAGTAGCAAAGTTTGACCAATCTTTAAATGGGCTTGCCAAAGTACCGTTACCATTTGTAGCTGCTGCAATATCGACAAACCATATTGGAGCCGAAACCGTCAGCGTTACGGTATTATTAGTAGAAGTTGTACCGTTGGTGCTTGTTACTGTATATATAAAACTATCAGTGCCACTAAATCCAGCATTAGGTGTGTAGGTAAATGACCCATTGGAAGATAAACTTAGGGTTCCGTTGGCAACATTCGTTGAAACTGCCACCGTAATAGAAGTCCCATCGGGGCTGACATCATTTACCAAAACGCCATATTCAACGGGTACTGTTATTCCTACATTTCCTATCACATTGTAAGTGTCATTCACGCCAATTGGTGTTGCTTTTACCGAACCCGCTACTAATGTAAGGTTTGAGTTAAGCACATCTGAAAAAGAAACATCCGTAGCATTGTTGCCTGCTCCAGAAGCCGCTGTATTGCTCAATACTACGGTATAGTTGAGTTGTCCGCCTGGAGTTGCATTTCCGCCACCTTGCACCGCAACACTTTTTTCTAACGTAATTGTAGGAGCTAGAGGTGCGTGTCCGTCGTGAGGATACGCTACTGAGAAGTCATTGTTTGCTTTGATACCTATTTTGGTACTTTTTACAATGATTTTTTTAGGTGTTGGTTTCGTTATTTTATTAAACGAAACATTGGCAGTACTATCTGCGTTTTCTTTAGGAACGAACCAAACAAAGAAAACCGATAAACTAATGATAAGTGGGTAAAAATACTTCATGGCAAACGATAGTTAAATTTTTTACTTTTCACGAAAAAACTGCTTCATACTTCATTCCGATTCCATCAAAGCCTTGTGGAGTCATAAAAAGTGGTATTTCACCCGCATTGGGATGCACGACGATAAATGTCCCTTGATTATAATATTCTGTTTTTTGTTCGGTACGAAAAACTATTGAAAAAGGCTTTCGTTCTAAGGGGGAATACCCACTTAGTTCGGTTAGTTCAATCAATTCTGCACCTAGTCTCACATCAGGTGTAAATTGTATGTGAAATTGCTGATTGAGCAATGTTTTAAATTCTTCGGATGAAATCTTATCTAATTCCATTGGTTAAAAATCTTGTTTCTATATTTTTTATTTTATTACTACTTCTGCTGCTTTCCACTCCATTAGGTGATATACACCATTGGTTTCACTTATTTTCTTGAAACCCAACCGCTCATATAAACCCTTTGCAGGATTAAAACTTTCAACATGGATACTCACTGGGTTGCCTATTTTTTCGGCATTTCTTAAAATATCTTGTAATATGCCTTTTCCGATTCCTTGGTTTTGCCACTTCGGTAAAAGAGCAATATCGATTATCCTGACACCTTTTTCGTGAAAATTTTGGTGGATATAAAGTCTTCCTATTGTTTCTTCATTTTTTTTTATCACGTAGAAAGCTGCTCCTACATAATTTTTTTTGTAATATTCGTGTTGTGCAAAAAACTGTTGTTCAATAAACGCTTGTTTCTGCTCAGCAGTCCAATAGATTACTTGTTGAAGTTCCTTTTCACGAGTACTACCATATATATTGCATAAAATCAAAGTGTCTTCGTTCTGAATTGGAAGTAGACTTATCGATTTGTCTGTTATTTCTATTATCATATTCTTTTAAAAATTACTTGTCAAGTTATTCACTTATGTTCTTGGTGGGAAAACTCCTTGCAAAGCAATATTGAAATAGTAAGTCAGATAAGGCATCATATTATTATGTGGCTGGTCGCCTCCTGCGGGAGCCAAAGTATTAGGACTCATAGCCACATTCGGATTTTGAGCTGCATATACATTGGCCTTTGCCGAAACCGCAAATGTTGAGGATACACTTGGAGTATTACTATTGGCCTCTTCGCTCACACTTCTGGTTTGGTGTGAGTGGGAGGGAATCTCCGACTCAAGAAGTGAGACGGTTTCGCTTCCTCCTGTTTCTCCTAAATCATGGAGCGATAAGCCTGGCCCTTGACCAGGGTGCATTGGAGCTCTACTTTGCAAATCGGGTAATGCAAAGTTTGATTTTCCGTTACCACCGTAAGTTGTCCCAAGCAGAGAAAATAAGGCTGTATTTTGCGAAAGAGGTAAAAGTTGTCCGTCGCACCATGCCCAACCTTTTGGGGCAAAATTGAACGGAAATATTCTGATTTCGGCTACAAATGGGTCTGCCATAATATTATTAGTTTTAAAGGTCTTTTGAAAAATGAATTGAATGTTTTTGAAAGAAACTGTCCAATAAATCAGGTTGGTGAAGGGAAAATACCAAACAATGAGATAATAAAATTAATACATAAATAAGGCTGGAAATTAGTGTGAGGTTGACTACCTCCAACTGAGCTTATTGCCTGTGCAATCATATTCTGATTAGGTGAATCTTCAAAATAGACATCAGCATCATTGGTTTTCGCAACCACGTTTCCAGTAGGATTTGCTGATGTTGAAGAACCAGACGATACCAAAAATGGGTGGCTGTGAGCTGGTATTTGATTTACGGTGAGCGTGATTTCTTCTGCTCCACCTGTTTCCGCTAAAATAAAACCATTCCCTTGATGTATTGGTATTCTGCCACGCATGTCGGGTAGAGCAAAAGTACTTTCTCCATCACCGCCATAAGTAGTGCCTATTAATTGAAAAAGAGTTTCGTTTTCAGAGATTGGAAGTAACTGACCTTCACAAAACATCCAACCTGCAGGAGCAAAATTTCCCGCAAACATCCTGATTTCTCCAACATAAGGTTGAGCCATAGTTATGTAATAAGTTTAGAAGCGTTGAATAAATTAGTTGGGTGATGGGAAAATACCTTGCAATGCAATACAAAAACTCAGAGTCAAAAATGGCTGCATATTTAAGTGAGCCTGACTCCCACCAACATTTGTAACTGTGGCAGGGTTAATAGCTGTCAATGATGCTGCTGGTCCATACAACTGTGCAGGGTTGGTCGTTGAAAATGCTGTATTAATAGGACTTGATACATTCCCCGAAAAATTGCTTGTTGAATAGCCATTCATCACGTGTGTATGAGTTGGCAATTCTGAAATACTGAGTGTATGTGCTTGTTCTCCTCCACGTTCACCAAGTGTATGTCCACTACCCACATGAATTGGTGTTCTGCCTCGGTTATCAGGTAAGGCAAAATTTACTCTACCATCACCGCCAAAGGTAGTGCCGAGTAATGAAAAAAGTCCTTGATTTTGGTTGATTGGGAGTAATTGTCCATTGCATAATGCCCAGCCTTTGGGTGCAAATACGAAGGACATAATCCTAATTTCAGAGAGAAATGGTTCCGCCATAGCTATTAAGTTTGAATGGTCATAAAGGATATGAAATAAGTAAATTCAAATGTATAGAGATTAATGCTTCAATTTATAGGTATAAATGCCTATTTTGGATGTCGTTTTATAAAACCAATCTGTTCTAAAATATTTAGTTTTTGAAAATTAGGCAACAACATAGCTCCCTCACAATTTTTGTAAGGTTTGATCCTATAAAATGCATTTTAGTTAAATTTTCTTTGGTAGGTTAGTTTGGTGCTATCTCTCATTCACCATACTCTTTAATAAATCAAACTACTATTCGTTTTTGTCCTTCCTTAAGCATAGGTGAGTGCTTGATTCTTCTTAAAAAAACAGAAACTTACACCAATTTTTGTTTCAATGAACTTAAAGGATTTACCGTAAAAAAGTTGTTATTCTGTGTAAGTTGATTTAAGTAAAAAACTGATTTTGTAATGATCTCAATCTTTGATAGGTTGCATTGAAAAGGTTCGTATAAAGTTGCTTTACTAAATAATTTTTGCGGTGATTCTGAAACGTCTTCTTCAATTTCCAAAAGAAAAGTGTTGTTAGAATTACAAATACTTTTCAAATAGTTTATTGTATTTTCATCTAAGTTTGCTTGGTTGATTATCAAAATTGTTTTATAGAGTAACTCATTTTCAAGCTTTATGAAATCATTTGGCGTACTTGAGTGAACATAAAGTATGTCGGCTTGTAAATGATTTTCTTTTAGAATAAATTCATGATTCACAGAAAAATGCTTACCAATTCTTAAGATTGTTTCGGATGGAGTGTTAAAAAAAACAATACTTATCTTGTCTTTTATGGTAGATTTACCAAACGTAACATTCGGTGCAAAGGCGATAACAGCGGCACTCAAAGAGAATTTCTTGAGGAACTGTCTTCTGTTTTTTGGTTTTATCGTCAGGTTCATGGTAGATAGATACACAATAACTCATTATGCCATTAGCATAATATTTATTGATGAGATTAGAAAAATACAAAAACTTACAAACTAACAGCAAGTGGAGTTTTAAGAAACAGCAGAGTTTTAAAATATGCTTTTAGGAATGTATTGATTTGTTTGATACTCCCAAACAACTACTTAATGAACAGCAAAAGGAGAAACCCATTTAAGGTTTGAATACGACAAATATATAAATATTTCTTTAAAAAAAAATATTTTTCAAAGAATTTAAAATCGAAATAAAATAGATTGATTAATGCTCAAAAGTTTAGGAGTTAGATAAATCATGGTAATTTAAGACAAAAGAGGTGATAAATTATTAAATAATTTATCACCTCTTTTGTCTTAAAAAAAGAATTATTTTGCTGGAGTAGGAGCAGGAGTTGTACCTGTCGCTGGTGTGCCAGTTGCGGGAGCTGTTGCTGGTGCAGCGGCTGGAGCAGTTGGACGAGCTGTTGCTTTTTCTACATTTAAGCCGTTATCATTGGCTGCGGCACCTGTTTTATCCATAAATATACCAGCTGTTAAAGCACCTACGATAATGAAGGCAAAAAAGCCCCAAGTAAGTTGCTCAAGAATATCACCAGTGCGTTGTACACCAAACATTTGTGAACCCGCACCACCAAATTCGCTTGAAAGACCACCACCTTTTGGGTTTTGAATCATAATCACTAATACTAACAAGATGGCAACAATTACCATTAAAACTAAGACTGTAGTGTACATTTTTACAATGAATGATTAACTTATGAATAATATTTTTAAATTTCCTTTTATTTAAGAAATGACAAAAAATATGCCGAAAGACTTGATAATGAATGAGTTATTTGAAAAGTGTTTTCAAAAACTATTGCATTTTTCTTTGTAAGTCAGCTATTTTTTCCGCAAAGTAAGCACTTTTTTCGGGATTTTTTACTAAAAGTTTCTTATAAACTTCAATTGCTTGATCAAAACGACCTTGACGAGATAAAATCTTGGCATAACTTTCGGTTAGAAGTGGCCCTTTGAGAGTTGTACTACGCTCGCTCAAATCTTCTACTTCTTCGTTGATTCCGCCTTGTCTGATTGGCTGAATGCGTGGTTCTTTTTTAATAAATTGTTCAATAATGGCCAATTGTTCGTCTTGAATATTTCTTAATGCTGGTTTTGCAATAGATTCTATTAATTCTTCTTCCAATTTCTCACGGTTTAATTCTTCTTCAATAGTTCCTTGCGAAAATTTATGCTCGATTGGAATTTCTGATATTCTGATAGTCGGTACAGAATTCCAATCCATGTCATTTTCGATTACTTTTCTTAGTGCATTTCTGCTGAGTGCATAGATTGCAGCTTTCCGAACAGCATCTTGGGCAATTTCGGGTGCTTTTGTATAAATTCCTTTGGCAATGAGCGTATAACCCAACTGAAAATACGGAAACTTTTTAGTTGCGTTTTCCATCAGCATTATATCATTGAGTGATAATGCCTGAGGGTTGCTCATGTAATCTATAAAATTATTTTTATCAAGCATTTTTAGTGAAATTAAGAATTAAGAGTGTAGAATGAAGAATTACATGAGCAGTCAAGATGCCAAGTCTTCAATTTTTAATTCTTAATTCATCATTCTTAATTAAAGGTTACCATTGTGCGGCTGTATCGGTAAAAATATTTAGCACGAGTTGGTCAATTATTTTAGGAACTAAACTACTTTCTACTTGTGAAAGGTTTTGTTCTTGTGGAAAATCTTGATAAAAAGAAAATTCTTTTTCAAAACTTTCGTCTTCGTATTTAGCATTAACAAATCTAACTTCTACTCTTATTGTCAGTCTATTTAGTGCCGCTTTGTCACCAGATGTTGCCGAAACAGGCGTTAATTCATAACCTACAATCGTACTTTCGAGTAGTAAGTCTGCATCACTCGGCTTGAGTTTTAGACTCGTATTACGCTGGTAATATTCTTTCAGTTTTTCTGTGAATGTTAGTGTAAGATTTGCAGGACCACCAGCGGTTCCCATCGCTACATTCTGAATCGTAATCGTCTTTAAGTCGTCTTTGAGCGTTGTACCAGTGAAAGAGTAAACTCTACAACCAATTAAGCATGAAGAATTGAGGAGTAAAAATGCTGGAATAAAGTAAGAATTTAAAGTTTGCTTTATGGAGAATTTATAATTCTCCATTCTCCATTTTACATTCTTAATTAAAAAACTATTCATCTTCAATATCATATTGTTTGATTTTTCGGTAAAGTGTACGTTCTGAAATCCCCAAATCTAAAGCGGCATATTTGCGTTTGAAGTTGTTTTTCTTCAAAGCCCGAACAATCATTTCTTTTTCTTGCTTTTCGAGAGAATACGAATTTTCTTCGGTTTCATGCGAAATATCTTCAATATTTATCCTGTCACCCTGTAAGCTATCAATTTTGATAATGTTTTGATTATCAATGGGTTGGTAGTTCGGGTAGTTCGTTTGCTGTGGCGGATTATAAACAGTTGGAGGTATTAAAGCCACACTATCTTCTTGGTGAATATCTTCAAATAAGCCTTGATGTTGCTGCAAAATATCTGCATTCATCGAAACACTACCTGCCTGCCCGCCTTGCATGAGCGAAAGTACTAATTTTTTTAAATCAGTCATATCTTTTCGCATATCAAACAACACTTTATAGAGTAAATCTCGTTCCGAAAAATTGTTGTCGTTTCCACCATTTAAGCCTTTCAATAGGGTAGGAAGGCCGCTTGATTGTTCACGAGGTAAATATTTTGCCAGAATTTCGGCCGAAACGAGGCGTTCAAATTCAAGAATCGTGATTTGTTCGGCAATATTTTTTAGCTGACGAATATTTCCTGGAAAACGAAAGTTCATCAACATTTGCGACGCACTTTCGGTCAAATCAATTGGACGTATATGATTTTTTTCAGCAAAATCAGTTGAGAATTTTCTGAAAAGTAGTTCAATATCGTAGCCACGCTCACGAAGTGAAGGAACTCTAATAGGAACTGTATTGAGACGATAGTATAAATCTTCACGGAATCGCCCACGCTCAATAGCATCAAGCAGATTTACGTTGGTAGCAGCTACCACACGCACATCGGTTTTCTTTACTTTTGATGAACCGACTGGAATAAATTCGCCGTTTTCGAGTACACGAAGCAACCGTGCTTGTGTTCCGATAGGCATTTCGGCAATTTCATCTAAGAAAATCGTACCCGTACTGGTTGTTTCAAAATATCCTTTTCGGTCGTCTATTGCTCCAGTAAATGAGCCTTTTATGTGGCCAAAAAGTTCAGAGTCAATCGTTCCTTCCGGAATCGCTCCGCAGTTAATGGCTATAAATGGCCCATGTTTGCGAGAGCTAAGTGCATGAATTATCTTTGAAAACGATTCTTTTCCACTGCCACTCTCGCCATTTATCAAAACCGTCAGGTCGGTAGGTGCTACCTGTATCGCCACACTGAGTGCGTGGTTCAATGCAGGGGCATTTCCGATAATGCCGAAGCGATTTTTGACTGACTGTAATTCTGCGTTGTTGCTCATTTTAATTAGCTTTTAGCAGTTGGCTTTTAGCTATTAGTTTATTTCAAAAATACAATTACCTTTGGTAATGATGATTATTCTACAATGTGTCCAATCAAGGTTGCCGACGAACATTCGGTTACTAAAACATTTACATAATCGCCTTTTTGAAAATTCTCTCTTGGGAAAATTATCATTTTGTTTTGGTCGTTTCTACCCGAAAGGTGTTCCTGCGAACGCTTCGAGAAACCTTCTACCAATACTTTATAAACTTTTCCGACTGACAGTTGATTACGTTCTAAAGAGTGTTCACGTTGGCGAGCTATAATTTCAGCCAATCGACGGCTTTTTACATCATCTGGCACATCATCTGTTAATTTCTTAGCGGCTGGAGTATTGGGTCTTTCGGAGTAGGCAAACATATAACCGTAGTCATATCTCACGTAGTCCATCAACGAAAGTGTATCTTGGTGGTCTTCTTCGGTTTCAGTGCAGAAGCCAGCAATCATATCTTGCGAAATACCACATTCTTCTCCCAAAATCTCACGAATACGGTCGATTTTTCCCATGTACCACTCACGGTCGTAGGTACGATTCATCAATTCCAGAATACGGCTACTACCACTTTGAGCAGGTAGGTGAATGTATTTACAGATATTATCGTACTTTTTCATAGTGTAAAGTACTTCGTCGGTAATATCTTTCGGGTGAGATGTCGAGAAACGAACTCTTAAATCTGGACTAACTAATGCTACCATTTCGAGCAGGTTTGCAAAAGTAACTGTCGACTCATCAGCTGATTGCCATTTATACGAATCAACATTTTGTCCCAAAAGAGTCACTTCTTTATAGCCTTGATTGAATAAATCGGTCGCCTCTTTGACAATTGAGTTGGCATCTCGGCTGCGTTCACGTCCACGAGTGTAAGGCACAACGCAGAAACTACACATATTATCACAGCCACGCATGATGCTAATAAAAGCCGTTACACCATTAGAATCCAAACGAATTGGGGTAATATCGGCGTAAGTTTCTTCACGAGAAAGAAAAACGTTTACAGCTTTGTGCCCTTCTTCCACTTCGTTGATAAGGTTTGGCAAATCACGATAAGCATCGGGACCAACAACCATGTCAACAATTTTTTCTTCTTCCAATAATTTAGTTTTCAGACGCTCGGCCATACAGCCCAAAATACCGATTTTAACATTCTTACGTTTGTTTTTCATCGGCACAAGGTGCTGAAGGCGATGACGCACTTTCTGCTCGGCGTTTTCACGGATAGCACAAGTATTGAGCAATATTAACTCAGCTTCTTCGATTTTTGAAGTGGTAGCAAAATCATTTTCTCGTAGAATAGAAGCTACAATCTCGCTATCGGCAAAGTTCATCTGACACCCATAACTTTCAATATAGAGTTTGCGAGAAGCCGTACTCTTTTCGTCTTCACTGATGCGAGCCACATCAAGGTCTTTCTTATCTTCTTCGTTAAGAATCTTTAATGAGTTTGTAACTAATTCCATGTTATTTTTGAGTGTAAATGTTCAATTTTGGAAATTGAACTACAAAATTACAACAATACTGACAGATTGTCAGTTTAAAATAACTTAATTTTTTAGTGGAAAGTTTTTTAATGCTTAAAACAGCTGATGAAAGGAGAATTTTGAGGAATAAACCAGAGTTGTAGTAAAGCAAAAGAGCAATGCTAAATAACTTAACATTGCTCCTTGTTGATTCGTTTAAATAAAATTTTAGAATGTACACCCGCCAATCTGTGCTTTAAATACACTTTGATTATCAGCTCTAAAACCAGGTTTAAGTAAAATAGACTTACCTGCTTCGTAAGTGATAGTTGTATTTGTAAGAATAGTATTCTTGGCAACAACCTGATGAGAAACATTTGCATTTAGGCCGTCAGAGCTACTTTTGAGAATCGTTGGTACACAAGGAATGAAATTACAAGTTGAAGGTGCGAGTAGTTCATCTTGGTAAAGTTTTTTTACTTCAGCATCATACATTACACCTTTGAAAATTTTAACATCATCTATTTTTCCATCGAAATAGCTGCTTGTTCCATCTCTAAAACCAATATAGTTTAGACCCGAAAAGGCAGAGTTGGTAATGTTACCTAATCTTCCTCCTTCCAAAACTCCATTAACATATAGTTTTACATTTCCTCCTTCAATGACAGCGGCTACATGATACCATTGATTTGCCGTATTGGCAGTGTTGATAAATGGTGAGTTGCCTGTATTACCACTGTTGTAAAATACCAATGATGTTGCAGGAGAACCATAGTAGGTATATTGCAGAACTCTGTTGTTTCCTAATGAGACAACTGCTCTTTGAGGAACTCCGGCACTTGGTAGATTAGTTGAGTTTATCCAAGCTGAAATCGTGAACTGCCTGTTTTGAAAGTCGGTGGTTTGAGGTAATAGAATGGAGTCATTCCCATCGAATAGGTATGCTGAATTTGAATTTCCAAATCTATCAGTAGTTAAAGTGGCCCCATTTACCACACCATGATAATTATTTTTAGAGTCGTTTGCATTATTATTAAATGGGTAACAAGCAATCAATTCGGCTTGTCGAGTAGGAACGGTATATTGACAATAATCAGAATGATACAGTTCCTCTATTTCTGAATCATTTAAATTACCTTTTAGGATTTTAACATCGTCAATCCAGCCTTTAAAATAAGCAAATGGAGAAGCCGAAGTAAAACTTGCCCCAATCGACCCATTTACTACTGAGCCATAAAACGGAGCAGAACCACCAGAGTAAATTCTAATGACTTGTTTTCCATCGATATATAATTTAAGACTATCTGTCGAACGAACTGCCGAGATGTGATACCACTTAGTCGTATCAACGGCAAAGTTTATTGCATTGAGTGTTACACCGTTACTTCCTGTTGAGGAAAATAACCAAGCGGCTTGGTCGTAAGTTTCTGATGAGTTGGTAATACTTAATTTCTGTTCAAAGCCACTTCCCATCAATCCCAAAATTGTAGCCTGCTCTCCAAAATTTGGAAGAAAACGTGGTTTCACCCAAGCCGACATTGTGTAGGTTGGGTTTGTGAGTGCATTAGTTTGAAGCAAAATATTATCATTTCCATCAAAATAGTAAGCCGAATTACTTTTACCATATCTATCTTTTGATAATGTAATACCTCCTTGAGATGAATAGCTGCCTCCGACCTCATCTAAACTATTACCATTGAACGGAAAGCATGATAGTAATTGCTTAGACGCTTGTACCGTAACTACTGCATTTCCTGAAATAATGCCATTACCACATGTATTTGAAATAGAACTAATGGTATATGTAGTGTTTCCGTACGGTGCAACGTTAATGTTAATAGGAGATGAGTTAGCAACTCCAGTCACGCCGTTCGATAAAGTATATGTTATTGGGAAAGAACCAGTAAAAGCAATTGAAATATTCGTAGAATTACCATCTTGAATGTTTGAGGTGCCAGACATTGTAGCAGCCGATGGCCCTTGAATATTTATTAAAATTTCGTTATAACTGATAAGGTTAGGGTTACTGGCTCTTATTCTTACTTTATAATTGTTCCCAACAACAGAATTGCTCGGAATTGTACAGTTGATAGAAGTTGTATTACTTGTTCCTATTGCAATTGGGCTACTAAAAGACCCATTGACATCAGAAAGCTCAGCTGTATAAGTATTTCCAGTATTGGCTATGTAATTGCCAACTAAGAAATTTAATGTGAATGATGTACCTTTACAAATATTTGTTGTTGTTAAGGCTTGCAATACCAAGAGAGCAGAATTTTCAATATTAGTAGGACAACCAACCTTCGCATTGAATAAGGCTGACACTTCTGCTTGATTTAATTCTTCTTTATAAATCATTACATCATCAATTTCACCATGAAAGTATTGAGTTCCACTAATACGACGTCCGATTTGTCCTATTATTGGTGAATTGTAAGTAGGTGTTCCTGATGTACTGATAGTACTAACTAAATTTCCATCAACATAATATTTTATAGTGTTATTATTCAATACACCAACAACGTGTTTCCAAGGTGCATTAGTACTCGCTTGAAAATTTACTGTATAGCTGGAGTTGGAAGGAGTTACACCGCTGGTTGCCAGTTGGAGTGTAGAAGTAGCTACCGAACTATTGTATGCAAATAAAAGTGACTGGTCGCCACCCAAATTACCCAATGACAAAATTGAGCGAGAAGGATTTCCACTAATAGTAGGCATACTGTAAGGTTTTACCCAAGCTGAAAATGAATAACTTGGATTATTGAGGTTAGCGGTTGGAATAGACACATATTCACTTGTACCATTAAGTAAATAGGCACTACTTGCATTGCCAAATCTATCGCTGATAAAATTGCCACCAGAGGCAGTTCCATTATTGGAGCTTTTACCGTCGTTAGTATTACCCGAAAAGGAATAGCAAGATACTAATCGTTTATCAGCGATTGATATTGGTTGGGTGTTAAAACTTGTGATAGCAGGGTTGGTCGAAACTACTCTAATCTGATACAAATTACTAAACGGTAGATTTGCAGGAAGCACTGCGGCAATTGTGGTGCTTGTTCCAGTTCCAATTGTAGTGACAGTATGAAAATGCCCGTCTGACTCAGATAATTGTACTTCAAACTGATTCCCAGCATTAGTCATCAATGAACTTAAAGTTATTTCAACGTTAAATGGTGTACCAATTGTAACTTTACCATTGACTGGTTTTACTGCAATCAGAGGAGAATTAACAATATTATTGGGGCAAGCATTTGGCGTTTGATATAATGCTAAAACTTCGGCATCGTTTATACCCTCCTTTATAAACATTATATCATCAATCTCTCCATGAAAGAACTGTGAAACATTTAATCTTGCCCCAATAGTTCCTATTACTGGAGTGGCATAAGAAGTACTGCCTGTTGTATTAAAAGAGCTAACAAGGTTTCCGTCTATGTAATATTTTACGTTATTTCCCTGTAAAGTATAAACTACGTGTTTCCAAGGAGCAGTTGAGCCTAATTGAAAGTTTATAGGTGTATATGGTGAAGATAATGCTGTATGACCATAACCAATCAATCCAATACTATACACACCGTTGACTGAAAAAAAGCCTGCAGCTTGGTCTGCACCTACATTTCCAATATTAGTGATTATGGCTGGAGTAGGTGAAGTAGTGGGTAAGCTATAAGGTTTGACCCAAGCCGATATTGAATAATTGGCATTATTGAGCCCATTAGCTGGAATTGAGATATAGTTGCTTGTACCATCAAGTAAATAGGCACTATTGGCTAAACCAAACCTATTATTAGTATATGTTCCTCCATTTGCAGTACCATTATTGTTTCCGCTATTATCATTAACATTTCCAGTAAATGGATAACATGAGATAATGGCTTTTCCACTTGGAGCTGGGACTATGATATTATAACTACAACTCGTAGATAAGTTAGTAGGGTCTGTAAAGGTTGTATTGACAGTATATGTGCCTGATTGTGAAATTGAGGGTGTCCAACTATACGTGATTGAATTTCCATTTATAACCGAAGACATACCATTTGGCTGTCCTTGATTTGTTATCGTCAGTGCTTGTCCTTCGGGGTCAGTTGCACTAAGATTAATCGTAAAGAGAGTTCCGATATCTACAGTATTGGTAGAATTTCCATTTAACAGACAAATTGGATACTGAGGGCCACCATTTGTTATTTTAATGATGATGTCTAACTCTGTCTTAGTTATTCCATCATTTCCCGTCATGAGTATCTTCATAAACCACTCTTGTCCAACCGCTGCACCTGTTGTATTCCATTGCAAAAGCCCCGATGAAGAAACAGTCGCTGAATTTCCACCAGCAGACGGTAAATAAGCAGTACTTTGAATGGCACCTACTGAGTAAGTCAGATTACCATTGTTAGGCTCACTACCAGTTAACTGAAACTGATTGTTAGAGTTTATTGGCATTGTGATTAGAAAAGGTGTATTACTTGCTGGTGAACCTATATTATTGTTAGCTAAGTTAACGATTGTAGATACTGAATAACTTGCGTCAGCTCCATTAGAAGATGTTGAAATTCGGCAACAGTCTCCGTAAGAAGCCGTAAATGGTCCATCAGAACTATAGGTGTATGTGTAAGTGTATCTATAAATCTTTTGAGTACCATTACTACCTATCTCAGTACCAGCCAGAGAAGTTCCTTCTCCATCACCAGTATAAAGATAGATGCTACCAATAAAACTTGCACTTTCCCAAACAGCATAAGTATTAAATGTTACTGTTCGTGTACCAGGAGAGCGTATCCATTCAATTTTACCTCCTCGGTAATGAGAGCCAAAAGCAGTCGAGATAAAAAGAGTGAAAATAATAAACAGGAGAGATTTGACACCAATCGTGTGAATTTGAGAGTAATTGTGTTTCATTAATTAAAAATTAAGCAGTTTTGTAAGTAAGTTGTTTTATTTAAGATTATAGTTCAATCATGATACATTTTCTTAGAAGAAAACTAATTTCAAAGAAAAGAAATTTATTGAAGGAATTAAATATTTTCTGCATATTTTGTTTCATCAAATTCAACCTTTATAAAAAAAACGATGCCTCTGTTAATCACAATTATCGGCCTAATTGTACTGATTTTACTTATTTCTTATTTCAAAATTCATACCTTTTTAGCCTTTCTGATAGTTTCGTTGGGAACAGGCTTAGCTTTAAATATGAAGCCCGAAGCCATTCTAAAATCAATTCAACAAGGCACAGGCTCGACTCTCGGATCAATTGTGGCAATCATTGCTCTTGGGGCAATGCTCGGAAAATTGGTGGCTCAAAGTGGTGCCGCTCAAAGAATCTCAACCAAAATGATGGAACTCATCGGCACAAGTCACATGCGTTGGGCATTTATGATTACAGGCTTTATTGTTGGTTTGCCGCTATTCTATTCAGTTGGATTTATGTTGCTTGCTCCGTTGGTAATTACAGTGGCCTATCGTTTCAAATTGCCAGCTGTTTATATTGGTTTGCCGATGTTGGCTTCGCTTTCAGTTACACAAGGATATTTACCGCCGCATCCAGCACCTTTGGCAATCGTAAAGCAGTTTAATGCCGATATGGGGCTTACACTTTTCTACGGAATCATCGTTGCAATTCCCGCAATTTTAGTTTCGGGGGCTTTGTTTGGTTCAACTTTAAAAAAATATACGACATTACCCAATAAAGCATTCATTGCTCCCGACCTTACAGACGAAGAAATGCCTTCAACTTTTAATAGTATGCTCTCGGTTTTGTTGCCAATTATTCTTATTAGTTTTGCCACGGTTGCAGCTTCTGATCTTCCCGAAAACTCTTTTTTGCGTGAAAGCCTCTACTTCATCGGCGACCCAGTTGTGAGTATGTTTATTTCGGTCTTGGTTGGAATTTATTTGCTCGGAATCAAACAAAATAAATCAATGTCCGAAATAACCAATCTTTTGGGCGATTCGATCAAAGACGTAGCAATGCTATTTCTGATTTTTGGCGGTGCGGGTGCTTTAAAACAAGTGCTGACCGATGGAGGCGTAAGCCAATCAATTGCTGATATGATGGCAAATTCTTCGCTTCATCCTTTAATTTTGGGCTGGGGAATGGCGGCCATTATTCGAGTAGCCGTTGGTTCTTCAACGGTTTCGGGGATTACAACTGCCGGTTTTATGTTGCCTTTACTCGCGTCAACTAATACCGAACCACATTTAATGGTTTTGAGTATCGGTGCAGGAAGTATGATGTTTTCGCACGTAAACGATGCTGGTTTTTGGCTTTTCAGAGAATACTTTCAGCTTTCCATGACCGACACCCTCAAAACATGGTCAGTTATGGAAACTCTTGTGTCGGTTACTGGGCTTTTAGGAGTATTAATTTTGAAAAGTATTATTGGTTAAATGACATTTTTGACATTAATGAGATAATTATTTAATAAAATATTTTCACAAAATGATATATTTGTTCG
>NZ_JBELAU010000028.1:0-24703 GCF_040253585.1 Emticicia sp. W12TSBA100-4 | reverse complement strand
CTCTCTTTATAATTTTATAAAAATTAGCTAAATGCCATCTACAATTATTTTTCCGAAATGTCGGTGTTTTTCAATTATTTAGTTCGGCTGTTATCTCACGAGTAGTAATAAATCTCTGGTATTTTATTTCTTGAATTATAGGCTGCACCAATCGTGCAAATTCACTTGCTGCAATTTTATTATCCTTACTTAATTTATATCGCCCATTTTTACCCAATACTGCACCTCGCTGTTTTGCCGCTTTCAAAGCTTCTTTTGTTCGGGTACTTATTTGTTCTCTTTCGTGTTCTGCAAAAGCTGCGAGTAAGTGTAAAAGTAGTTTATTGGCGTAGGGATTATAAATATTGTAAGTACCCCATTTTTCAGACAGTCAAAACTGAAGACATTATTTTTTCTTTCCATTCATTAGGAGTTAAATTTCCTAAAGATTCATGGGGTCTTTTATAATTATATTCTTCAATCTACTCATTTGTTAATTTTCTAACATCGTTCAGTTTAAAAAAAAGATAGGCATTTAGTACCGCTTCTCGGTAAAGCCGATTAAATCTTTCTATATAGCCATTTTGCATGGGCTTGCCAGGCTGTATAAATTGTAAGGTAATTTCTTTATCTTTACACTATATTTCTAAATCCTTAGAAGTAAACTCTGGTCCATTATCACAGCGAAGAATAGTTGGCATCCCTCGGTTTACTATGATTCGCTCCAATGTCCTAATGACTCGTTTAGATGAAAGTGAGGTAGCTATTTCTATAGACAAGGCTTCTCTTGAACAATCATCCATTACATTGAAGGTACGGAAGCGTCTTCCACTTACCACACTGTCACTCATGAAATCCATACTCCAGACGCTATTTACTTTTGTCTGGGCTACTAAAGGCTGTTTTACTCTACTTTTCCCTTAACGTTTATGGTTGAGCTTTAATAGTTTATATACTCTATAAACCTTTTTATGATTTCACCCATTACCAGCACGCCGAATATAAGCAAATAGCTTCCTAAATTCATACGAAGGATGCTTTAATGCTAAATCTTGCAAGACATCAATGATAGCACTATCATCTTTCTTGCTTTGATAGTAATATTGTGAACGAGATAATCTCATAAGCTTACAGGCCCTACTAACTGGTATTTCGTACTGCTCAACAATTTCCTGAGTCAGTTCGCTTTGTTGGCAGGATCCCAGCCTTTTTTTGAGATGACATCTTTTAAAATACAATGATCTAAACTCAGTTCTGCAAACATCCGTTTTAATCTGATGTTCTCCTCCTCAAGCTCTTTTAATCGCTTAACATCACTAACCATCATCCCTCCGTATTTATTCCTCCACTGATAAAACGTGCCTTCGGCTATCCCATGCTCGCGGCAAATATCTCGCACACTACGGCCAAGTTCCTGCTGGTGCAATATCGAAACAATTTGGGTTTCTGTAAATCGTGTCTTCTTCATAGATAATCTAAAATTAAAGATTTTTCTTCAATTTTAAAATGTCTGGTTTTGGGGAATACTTACAAAATAGTGTTACAGAAAAATGATGATAAAAAGAAGAGTTAAACGATATAAGTTAAAAAGCTATTTTTATACCTTAAAGAAAAAGTTTTACCCCTAAAATGGGGGTTGTTACTTAAAGCTTTTTTAATTTATTTGCTAAAAAATCATAAAAAACTTACTATATATGAAAGCAATACTATCCATATTATATATTTATTTGTCATTACTTTCAAATGCACAAGTAGGGAGTAAGGAGCTTACTCCAACAAAAAAAAGTGAAAATCCAATAATTAAAGGAAAAGTTAGGAAAACTCTAGTTATTGGAAATTCAAATTATATAAATTTAAAGCAACTGCAAGTTTGTGAAATGGATGCTGACAGCATCGGAAAACGCCTTATAAACTTCAATTTTTCACCAATTATTCGTAAAAATCTAAATTTTGAAGGAATGAAGTCAGAATTTGAAGCGTCTATCGATTCTTTACCACCTCAAAGTGAGGTAATTATCTATTTTAGCGGACACGGCTTGCACGTAGGTGAGAAAGATTACCTTTTACCGATTGATTTTATGGCAGACTGTTTGAATTACACTTCCAAAATTGATGAAAAAGCTATTTCATTACAATGGATTATGAATAAACTTTCAAAAAAACAAATTTCCAACTCCGTAATTATTTTAGATGCTTGTCGGAATATTCTATCAGATTGTGAAAATTATTGTTTAGGCTCTTCATTTTCTGAAGCTGAAAAAATACCCAATATAGCTGTTCTGTTTGGAGCTTCAAATTGTCAAACGTCTGGTTATGATAGAATTAAACCTACCAACAGTTTTTTTACTTCTGGCTTACTCTATGCCCTAAATTACCCTCAATTCCCCTTGGGAGAAGTATTTAGTAAAGCGTATACAAAAACGATGCAAATAGCTTCTGAGCATAATTACTCACAAAAACCATTTGGTGCTTTTCAAAGTGCAGGGATGATTATAAATAATACTCCTTTGAAAAAGGATAAAATAGAATTGCCCAATTTCTTGGACTATTCCAGAAATACAGACACTAAAATTAGGGATTTTGGAAGCTTTAAAATGACCGAAAATGATGAAGTTTCGGATGCCAAAATTTGGGCCAGAGATGATGCATTGGCAAATATTGGTAGCAAAATAAAAAGAAATTGTAGTGATGTAGTAATGCAATATATTAATCGAAGCGAAAAAACAATGAATGATATAATTGAAAGAAAGTGCGAAAGCTCTTTCACAATATATGGGTATGACTATACCTATGATAAGTTAATTGATGGAACCTATTACATAGGACTTGAGGTAAACAAACAAAATGTAATAAATGAATTTGAGAAGTTTTTAAGAAATGAAAAAACATTAAATATCAAGAGTAAGAGAGAACTTATAGAAACTTTCAAAATACATATTAAGTGAAATATTAAATTAATATAGAAAAATGAATATAATTAGATTTATTTCAATAATATTCCTGATTGTAAATTTTTACAATGCAAAAGCACAAGATTGCGTAACACAATTTAAGCAATTCAATAGGAAAAACGATAGAACTTATACCCCTGGTTTTGGTTCTACACGTGATTTAGCAATTCAATCAGCGGCTAATGATATTTTAAGGAAATTTAGAACACACGGCACAGTGAAAACTACCAGAGAAGTTGATAGAGACAAAAGCTCAACGAGTATAAAAAATATTTTAAAATATGAAATTGTAACAAAAGGTGGCGAGTTCTTTGAATTTAGTGTCATTGATTCATGTAAAAACACGAATGGTTATAACGTTCTAACTGAAATATTTACTCCTAAGCTTTCTAAAGCAGCCCTGTACTCTATCCTACCAGGTGCCGGACAGTTTTATAAAGGCGATAATAAGATGGGAACTTTTTTTGTGTCTTCAGTAGGTACATCATTGAGTTTAACATCATTGAGTTTTGCTTTAAGTAATAATTTTTATTCCAAGGCAATTGATAGTCGTTCGGATTATGAAGAAAGAAAAAAATTTAAGAGAAGAAGTGAAAGTTTTCACAGCTCTGCAATGGTTTTTGGTGTTACAACAGGAATCCTGTGGGTTGCAAACATAGTCAATGCAAGGTTTAAAAAACAGAATAATCGCTTATATTCTGCTAATAACCTTTTAAATAAGTTTGAAATCAAACCTGCTTTTGCTTTTAATAATACAGGAATTTCGATAAAATATAACTTAAACTAAAGTATTATGAAGACGAACTTTAAACTTATCCTAATATTTACTTTTTTACTCTCGGGATGTGAAGACACAGTTCCTCTTTACACCTCCGTTTGTGGAACGATAAAAAATGATGCAGGCGAACTTTTACAAAATGTTGATATTTCTGCTGTTTTAGATAATGATGAAAACTATGGGCCAGTATCTACTGATGCTTATGGTAGGTTTTGTGTAGATAACCTTAAAAGCGGTAAATATGTTTTTACTTTTAAAAAGGACGGATATGATATTACAACTAAAGATTTAACAGTTAATATCAACAATAAACCAGAAGATTTGAATATGACCTTGTCAAAAAAGAAATCTGGTTTAAGCCCTTCCAAATCTATTGTTGAGTTTACATGTTCTGGCGATAAACAGCAATCTGTCTTTATTTCAAATTCATTGGGAAAGGGTAATATAGACTTTGTTGTTCAAGTGCAAGAAACAGCTAAATATTGGTTGAGTGTAAATAAAACAAGTGGAACAGTTAAGGACAAAATTGATTTTGAATTGGTCATTTCGGTCAATTGTGCAAATCTTGGTTTTGGTGATTATAGTGGGGTAATTACTTTGCAAAATGCTGAAGTGAACGAAAAAATTCTGGTAAATTTAAAAATTGCTAACCCCAAAGCCCCATCGGTATCAATAACACAGCAGGTAAATTCAATCACTAAAACTTCTGCTTCGTTTGTTGGTACGATACTTTCGGAAGGAGACACTAAAATAACTGAACATGGATTTGTTTGGGCTGAATTTGAAAACCCTTCTTTAGAGTCTCGTGCAGGAATCCAAAACAAAGGAGTTGGTAGTTTAGGCACATTTACGGGTTCGGCCACAGGTTTAAAAGAGAATACCAACTATTTTGTTCGAGCTTTTGCAAAAAACTCTCAGGGTGTACAGTATAGCGAAAACAGGCCATTTAAAACTGCCCAAACAACTACATCCCCTTCTGTGAATATTCTAAAAATTTCGGAAATTACAACTACAACAGCCAAAATTACGGGTATAGTTACCGATGACGGCGGAGAAAGTATAACTGAAATGGGTATTCGATACGGAACAAGAGAAAACAATTTGGACCAAGTTTCACAAAGTATCATCATTATTGGAAAAGATTTTTTAGTACCAATCAATGGATTAAACCCAGGTGTGACTTATTTTGCTGCAGTATATGCAAAAAATAAAATTGGTACAAGCACATCATCCATTTTCCCTTTTACAACAGAAAGTACGTCGGGAAGTATAGATATTCGTACTAGTGGGGCAGAAAACATAAAAGAAAACAGTGCCACATTGAATGGTGAATTGAAAGATTTTACTGGTGCTATCAGTGAATATGGATTTGTATATTCAAGGAAAAATGCTTTGCCAACCTTACAAAACGGGGAGAAGATACCTCTTGGAGCAAATCCTTTAAAAGAAGTTCCTTTTTCAAAAGATGTAAGCAACCTAAAAAAGGGTACTTTGTATTGGGTAAGGGCTTTTGCTACGGGGCAGAATGGTAAAACAACCTACGGAAATGTAACCCAATTAGTAACTAAAGAGTCGGGGTTAGTCGTCTATTACCCAATGAATCAAAGTTTAGCAGATGTTTCTAACATTAATGGTAATAATGCAAGTGGTAGTGCAAAATATGAAGCAGATAGGTTTGGGAATGCGAACTTATCATTTGATGCGACTTCTGGAAAAATACAAATTCAAAATGAGACAATCGGTAGATACATAAATTCTTACTCCATCAGTTTTTGGGTGAATTTCTCACAATCCAGTTTTAAAAATGGTACAGTTTTGTTTTCAAAAAGTCTTGCATATGGATGTGATTCTAGATCAGATTGGTTGGGCTATAAAATTTATTTTGATGCCGCAAACTCCGTATTGAAATTTTCTATTAAAGGTCGTAAGCCTAATGATAACACATATAAACAATATTTTACAGAAATTAATCTGATCAGTGAGGATGAACTTCAAAATAAATATGGGTGGTATCATATAACCCTTGTAAAAAATGGAACCCAACTACAAGTATATTTAGATGGTAGTAAAAACGACAAAGGTGGAAATACAGATATCTTTACGTATGGTTCAGATAGTGATTATACAGCTAATACTGATGGAGAAGGAAAATTCACCTTCGGAGATCTTAGTAGTTTAGAATGTAATAATAACCTGCCAAATGTATTAATAGATGATTTTCGGATTTACAATTATGCTTTAACAGCAATAGAAGTACGAGATATTTATAGTAGATAAAAAAGTTGAAAAAATGAAAAAATACATCAAAAAAACAATCTATTTTATCTTAGTTTTTTTCCTTTCAGATTGTAAAAAAACAGTTCTTCTTTACACTTCCGTTTGTGGAACGATAAAAAATGATGCAGGCGAACTTTTGCAAAATGTTGATATTTCTGCTGTTTTAAACAATGATAAAAACTATGGTCCCGTTTCTACCGATGCTTATGGTAGGTTCTGTATAGAGAACCTCGCAAGTGGTAACTATGTTTTTACCTTTAAAAAGGACGGATATAATATTGCAAGCAAAAGTTTATCGGTTTATATCAATACGAAACCTGAGGACTTGAATATGACTTTAAGTGTAAAAAAGAACTCACTCAAAGTTTCACCAGAAATAGTAGAGTTTACAAAATCCGAGGAAAAACAAAAAACGGTTTACATAGAAAATACTTCAGGAAAAGGTGATATTTATTTTAGTTTATCTGTGGCAGGTGATGCTAGTTCTTGGCTAAAAATCGATAAACAAAATGGCACTGTCAGCAATGCCAATAAATTTCCTTTTACTATAACCATCGATCGTACTGGAATATTAGGAACAAAAAGTGGAACAATACTAATCAATGGAGGTGAAAGTAGTACATTAGTTACTGTAAACCTTACAGTAGCTAATCCAAATGCCCCTACGGTTTCAATCAACCCTCCTACTGGTATTACTAAAACTTCTGCCGAAGTATTGGGTACTATTGTTTCGGAAGGTGACACACCCATCACTGAGTATGGACATGTGTGGGCCGATTTCGCAAGTCCTACTTTTGAAAATAATTTAGGTTTGACTAAAAAAGGTGCGGGGAAATTGGGCTCTTTCTCAAGTCTGTTATCTCCTTTAAATCCAGGAAAAACATATTATGTACGTGCCTATGCAAAAAATGCACGAGACATTAGCTACAGTACTACGGAAGAATTCACAACAGCCATTGTTTCTACAGTACCATCTCTAAATATTATCAATATTAATGAAATAATCGATAAAGCAGCTCGTGTAAGTTTAATTATTGATAATGATGGAGGAAAGAGTATTACTGAGATGGGAGTCGTTTTTTCAACTAAAAGCAATCCTACATTAGCTGATGCAAAAATAATTGCTCCAATTTCGGTCGGAAAGGAAAGCCAAATACAACTTTCAGGTTTAAATGCGGGGGTTACGTATTTTGTACGAGCTTTTGCCACTAACAGCATAGGAACTGCCTACAGTATTGAAAAAAGTTTTACTACAAAAAGTATTGCAACCCCTGTGAGTTTAAAAACAGTTGCTGCGAATAATATTGAAAATAATAGTGTAACATTAAACGGAAATATTGATAAACTTGGCACCAGCCCAATAACACAACATGGGTTTGTTTGGTCTAAAACAAATGCTAATCCCAAAATAGAAAATTCAGAAAAAGTTGATTTAGGTAATAAATCTACAGATGGTGAAAATGGAAGTTTTAGTTACAAATTAAGCAACTTAAAAAAGGGGATGCAGTACTTTTTTAAAGCCTATTGCAAAACAGCCGATGGAGAGGTATACTACGGCTCACTCAGAGAGTTTGCTACATCAGAATCTGGTTTGATTTTATACTACCCATTAAATAATAATACCACAGATTTTAGTGGAGAAGGAAATAATGCAACTTCTAAAGCAAAACCTTCTACTGACAGATTTGGAAACAATAATTCAGCTATTGATTTATCCTCAGGGGCAATTGAAGTTAATAATCAAGACTACATTGGTGGATTTAAAGGAAGTTTGACCTTGGCTTTTTGGGTCAAAGTAGATCCTTCAAATTTTCAAGGTGATCCCAAATTTTTAATATCCAAATATATAGGTTGTTGGAATGGTGATAACGATGGTTTTTATATTTATACAGACTCAAAAAGTGAGAATATGCAATTTTATGTTTATACAGAAGGTAAGGAGAATACTTTCAAGATTGTCAACAAAAGTGAAATTGCAGATGGAAAGTGGCATCATTTGGTTTATACAAAATCTGGAAAAGAAGTAAGTTTCTATATTGATGGATTTTCGACAACTACACCCTACACAGCAAGTTTTTCACAAACCAAAGAAGATTCTTGGGGAGATCGTATTTGGTCATCATTAACTGAAACAAAACTAAGAATAGGTAATCTGAATATGTGTAATAATACAACCTTATTCAATGGTCAGATGGATGAATTTCGGATTTACAATTTCGCAATGACCAATGCACAAGTAAGAGAACTTTTTTACAGATAATCAAATAATTAAACGATATTATGATGATTAGAATAATTTTGATAAGTGTTTTTTTTCAACTTTCATTTTTAAAGTTAAATGCTCAATTAATAGAAAATCCTTTGCAAGTTAGCATTAACAAATTTGGAGAAATTGAGCTAAAAAACCTGAGCAGTTCCCATGAATATTTGTATCAAATTAACAAAAAATCGGTAAAAATAAAAGAGTACAATTTAAAACCGAATAGCGTAGTAAGCTTTTCGTCAGGCACAACAAAGCCAAGGAAACTTTATCATTATGCTATAAGTGTGTTATATAACCAACAAAGTTTTGAAGCGGATAAGAGTCGCTACAAAAATAGTATTGTTAATTCTTTTAATTCTCTCATTGACAAAGAGGCAAAATGTAAAAGCGAAATAGACAATAAGTCTGCAGTAACTATATTTATAGATGAGTTTAGGCTAAAAAAGCAAAAAATTTGGGATCAAGAGGCAAAATTATTATTGAATGTTATTGAGCAAGTAGAAAATACCAATTTATCTAATCAACTTATCAATGTTTTTACATTTTCAGAGCAACAGGAAATACAAGCTTTAGAAAAAAAAGCAATTCTAAGCTCCAAAAATGTAAAATACAATTGGGGTTGTTATGCAACTACAAATTCTACTATTGCTGAATGGGGAATCGTAGATAATGCAATAAAACAAGCTTTTAGTTATACTAAAGAGGGCGAAAAGCAAAAAAATAGTAGTAGACAAATTAGAATAAATTCAGAAACATTAGGGATTAAAAGCCTTAAACTAAACAGGCGACCAATTAGCCTTAAATTAGATGGTTTCTATATTCCAATTGGCAAACATACTTATAATGCAACAGGTGAAATCACAATACCCCTAAAGTTTTACCCACAAAAACCAACTAAAAGAGGGGTGTTTTTAACACTTGGAGGTTCAATTTTCACGGATGGGCTAATTTCTTCTCCAAAGAAGTCTGCACAACAGGTTTTAATTGAACAATATAACAAAGATCAAAACCAATATAGTAAAGCTATTCTGTTAAACAGAGTCGATACTCTTCAACGATGGTACTTAATGAACCAAAGACAAATTTTTTACTTAGGTCTTGATTTTGAAAAAAATAAAATAAAATGGAGAAATTCATTTGGTTTAGGAGTAGCCATGGATTTTAAAGGAAATACAAGAAACCTGTTTGGAATTAATTCATTGCAATTCTATAAAGGTATTCTTTCTGAAAAGTACTCATTGGAAATATTACCCTCATTTTTTAACTATGGTAGCCTTAACCCCTATTTCAAAGTTAATTTATCAAGAAAAATTAACAAATTTATTGATTTTACAATTTCAAGTAAAACTTTAATAAATTTAAAATCCCTGACTTGGATTCAAGAATTTAGACCATTTTATGGTGAAGATATTTCGTCAGAACGCATTCCGTTTAACAATTTTCAAGGAACAAATTTAGGTATAGGTTTTAGATTAAATCTTTAATAAGTATGAGAAAGATAATAAGTATTTTTATTTTATTGGGTGTGATTATTTCGTGTAATAAAAAAAAAGACCCAGTTCAGCTTTACACCAAGGTTTGTGGAACAATTAAGAATGATGCAGGCGAACATTTGCAGAATGTTGATATATCAGCCGTCTTAAATAATGATAAAAACTTCGGTCCGGTATCTACCGATGCTGATGGTAGGTTTTGTGTAGAAAACCTCGAAAGCGGAGACTATGTTTTTACCTTTAAAAAGGATGGATATGATATTGCTAAGAAAAATTTAACGGTCAATATCAACAATAAACCCGAAGAATTGAATATGACCTTGAAACCCAAAGCAATGACTTTAAAAGTCTCAAACTCACTTATTAATTTCGACTGTAAAACGTCCAATTCACAGTCTGTATTTATTTCAAATGCAAATGGACAAGGGACAATTGATTTTTCAATTAGCGTGCAAGAGAATGCTACCAATTGGTTAAAAGTAAATAAAACGACGGGCACTGTTAAAGATAAGACAGATTTTGAACTAACGATTTCAGTTAACTGCCAAAACTTGGCATATAATAGTTATAGCGGAATAATCACAATCCAAAACTCAAATGTAAATGAAAAAATTTATGTTAACCTCAACAATCAAAACCCTTCAGCTCCCAAAGTAGAAGTTACTGGTAAAAATGGCATTTCGCAAACATCAGCCAATTTAACAGGAAAAATTACTGAAAAAGAAACTTCCATTATTAATTTAGTAGGATTTTATTACTCGAATAAGAATAATTATCCAAATCAAGCAGATTCCTTTGTAGAAGGTTTTCGAACAAATAATGATGAAATTATAGCTTCGGTACAAGGGCTTGAGTCAGGTAAAAAATATTATGTAAGAGCATTTGCAAAAAATGTAAATGGATTAGTAGGTTTAAGTACGAATGTTATTGAGTTTACAACATCAACAACAGAAACAAGACCATCGCTAACTATTGTGCAAGGTTTACAAAATACCGAGAAACTTTCGTTTTCTAGTAAAATTATAACTACTGGTGGAAGTAGTATTACCTTAAAAAGCTGGGGTTTTTGTTATAATACAACAGGGAATCCTACAATTCAAAATGGAATAAAAGTAGATATCTCGCCAGAAAAAGATTCAGATAATTCTTTTTCTGGCGAGATACCTAACCTGAAATCCGACACGGAATATAAAATTAGAGCTTTTGCTATTAATAGTAAAGACAGTGTCGGATATAGTTCCGAAATTACAGTTCGAACATTAGCCCCAGTTTTGACACCGAGTGTTTCATCTATCAATCCCAATAATGCTGGGTTTGGTGATGAAATTGAGATAAATGGTGCAAACTTTGGCTTAGATACGAGTAAAGTAAAAGTTGTTTTTGGAGGCAATAAACTTGCGAAAATTAAAAGTATTTCTTCTTCAAGACTTATCGTTATTGTACCAGAAGGAGCTAAAACGGGTGAAATAAAAGTGAGTGTAAGTCCAAATGGAGACGCTAATTCAAAAATATTTACCTATTTGCTTACTCCAGTTTTAGAAACGATAGCAACTTTACCTACCAAAAACTATATTAATGATGTTTACGGTGGGTGTAACGGGAATTTATTTTTCGCAGGCTATCAAGTAAGTGAAAATGCGATAACATCGGCAGGTGTATATAAAGTGGACAAAAACAATAAATCATCTACAATAATTGAAACGGCCTCTGGATATAAAAATGGTGAAAAGGCAACAGCCTTGTTAGCTTATCCTACACAAGTAGTGTGTTATAACGATGATATTTACATTACAGACCAATTTAATAGCAATCAATATACGAGCCAACCGAAAGAGAGTTTTATAAGTATTAGAAAGATTACACAAAGTGGAACTGTAAGTGAAGTCTTCAAAAAAACATGGATTAACAATGATTTTATACATGATTTAGAGTCTATTCCAGCTATTAATGGGCTTTTATTCGCTGATGGTTTTTTTACTAAAGTAACAATACCTTCTTATGAAAAAGAAGTGTTGTTAGATTATGAAGGTTATACTTCAGCAATTGATTTAGATCAGAATAGTCTTTATACCTTAGATTTAACCCCTTCAACGAATTCTACTAATTGGACATTAAACAAACGAAATATTAATGGCTTGGCTGGACCAACCAAAATAGACTCAAAACCATTGTTGACAATCGGTTTAAAACCTATTGGAATAGCTATTGATACAAAAAATCAATGGGCTTATGTAATGGAAAAAGATATAAATAGAAATAAACTTATTTTATATAAAATAACAATTGGAGTGAACAATTCGAGAGAAATAGTTTATGAAGCAAATTTAGGGTTAGGTCTTAATGATGATAAAGTTTTACAAAATGGAAGCATAGCAACTTTCAATGATATAAAGTGTTTTACTTATGATTCTTATCGAAATGCTTTGATATTTGTTGATCTTGCAAACGGTAAAAATAACGTCCGAATGTTATATTATAAATAAAAAAAATGAGCCTGGATAACAGCTCAATGTGAATCCCTAAAAAGTATCTTCATTGGGCGTAGATGTATCAATCAAGGACTTAAAATGTTTCAACTGTTTTAACCTTTTTTCTACTTCTGGGTTTGATGTATCTAATCCAGAAGTATTATCATTTAAGGGATTCAGCCATTGATTTATAAGTTTTCGTGCTTCAGGGTAATTGCCTTGTGTTATTCTAACATCAATTAATGTTAATGCTTCATCTATATCGTTTAATTTTACTGCTGTTGATAGTGTGTTATGGTTAGCAATTGGTTTTGTTTGTTCTTTTAACGAATCCGTACTTTCATTCTGAGTGTGTCGGCGGCTACTGAGCATCGAACCATCCTCTTGAGCCATATTTTCGTCTTTTGCTAAAATTTTAGTGCGCGAAAAATTCCCCCATTTAAAAATTGAAAATGAAAGAAGGCATAGAAATAAAAAAATAGAAAATAATGTAACAATTTTCTTAAACTTTGGCTTGCTAGCTACTTTGGGATTCTCGTCTTGAATAGTTTCGTCCTCTATTATATCAGATTCATTGGGTTTGCTATTAGGTTTTTCTTTTAAAAGCCCCTTAACTTCAAATTCGATAATCGCTTTACCTTTATCCAATATAACTAAGCGGTCATTTTCTTCAAATTGCTCCGTATTATTAATTGAATCATCATTTCTGATTACACTCCAATCAAAGCCAAACGTTTTATAACAAAAATTTCCATCAAGCTGATGAACAAATTGAGTGAAACCCCCAAAAAGTAAATCGCTTTCGGGTGGTTTACCTAAGTTATTTTTTTCATAATGTTCGGTATAAACTTGAACACCTTTATTATAATACTTTTCTATTTCGGTTTCATTGACCAAAATAGTGGGATTTAATTCCTCTAAAAATGATTGATATTTACCTTTGAAAAGAATAAAACTTTGTTGGGACTCATCTACAAAAAGTTTTATGTCTTCTGATTTTTGTTGTTCTTTTACATTAAATGCCATTTTATTTGTTGATTAAAATGTTTTGAACTATTTCGGCAGGCATTGATACAAATTTGCTTTCATTTTTATTTTCTATTTTAAACTCTAACAAATACGGGTTCTCTTTAAACTTAAAACCTAAATTAGTCATTGAAAGTAAACTTGTATTACCATTCAAAAAATACATTAAAAATTGCCTTTCATTTCTCTCCAATGCTTCGAAAGAAATAGAGTTACGGTTTCTATTATAATTGAAAACGACACCATCATCTTTTCTATAAAGACTCTCCAAGCTGTCCAAATTGATTCTAATCAATTGTCGGTCTTCAATCAGTTCTGTTTTGGGGGGTGATTTATTCTCAAATTTATTTTCTTCTAATTTATCGCCCGAGAGCAAAAAAATAAGCCAAGTAAATACTCCAATTAATAAAGTAAAAAATACCAATTGGGTTAATTTAAATCGTTCCATTTTCATTGCATATAATTTTTATAACTAGTAGAATTAATTGTATTTTTTATTGTGTTTTCTAATACATCTAAGGCCGTTCTACTCCATCCACCCCCCTCTTTTTTGAAATTGAAATATAAAACTACAAACTTGTTTTGTCGAAGTGCAGCAGCACTTGTATAGCGTGTCGCGTCGTGAATTGGGTTTTGGCTCAAAACAATAGATAAGGTTTTATCTTGTATTCCTCCGTCCGAAATCGTACCTGTTTTAGCATACATATAAATTCCTTCTCTTTCTAATTCTGAACTTAAACGGTTAAGTCCAGTTATTGTTCCTGTTCTTGGAACATTAAACATGGGAGCAAAAATATGCCGTACGTAAAACTGTGCTAAGGCATCTTCCGAAGCCCAATTTCCCTTTGAAAAGGGTTTTATGGTTGGCTTAAAATCCTTTAAAACGTGTGATTCTATCGCCTTATTCATCCCAAATAAATGAGCAGTCATTTCAGCCATTTTCAAAGGTGTTACTTCAATCGGATAGCCACCTTTAGCAATATTTCCAATTGAATTTGAAAGATTTAAGTCTCTATCAACGGCATATAAATGCGATTCATTAGGTTGGCTCCATAATTTGAATGAACTTTTAGATTCATTCAAATAAGCATCGTTTATCCCTTGAGCAATAAACTGGCTAAGTTGGGTAGAATTTTCACTTTTTTGTTCATACGTGAACGGTAAATTGAAATTCAGCCATAAACCTTGATGAAAAATGGCTTTTGGCTCGCCCCAATTAGGAAAATCATTCACCCTATACATGATGCCATTTTTAATTATTAATGGAAAATTCTCAGTTGGATTAGTTGCTGTTCCTCTAACCAAATAGTTGTTCGCATCGAAAATATGGCTTAATGTATTTGAACCAAATGAACCTAAATACAAAACCATTGAGTTAAAAGAGTTGGTAGAATGTAACAAATAATCATAATCTGAATGTTTCGAATATGGTCCACCAGTTACTAAACTTATTTTTTTCCCTCCAAAATGTTTTATTAGCACATTGCCTTTGGCATCTGAAACAAAAGGATATGCTCCTAAATCTCCAAGTTCTATATTTTCCCAACCCAAATCAAACTGGGAAGCGATTGAGCCATAAAGTATGGGTTTGAATGTGGAGCCTGGACCTGGTTTCATCAACAGCAGGTTGTTATTCCCAAACGTTTTTGCTTCTAACAAACGGTCGGGGTTCAGGTACAATTGTTCTTTTAGCTCTTGTAATTCATTGAATTGATTAGGATTAAATCGCTTAGATAAATCGGCTTTGTAGTCAGCAAGAGAAAAAATTGAACCATCACTTGCCAAAACCGTTACACTTGCAACCCTATCCTTTTTCCTTGTTTCTTTTTTGTAATAATTCTTAAATTCTTGGGTTATTTGCTTTGTAAGCTCAATATCTATTGTTACTGGTATATCGTTTTCCCATTTAGATTTATCATTTTTTGTTGCTTCTTTTATAAAATTTGCAAAATGATAATCCCACACAGCATTTTCTTCTTGAGGATAAAAAAATCTATTTCGACCATTTAACCAAACGTTTTTAGCCAAATAATAACTTGATTTTTTATTAAATTGTAGGGTTAAATCATTTTCCTTTAAAGCATTATTTTTGATATGTAAAATATCTCCATTTTTTAGTATGTAGGCAAATTTATTTGCTTCAGGCGTATATTGTTTTCCTCCTGATTTAATCCGAAAACTACTCTGATTTATATTTTCTTCCCCAAATGTTTTATTAACAATAAAAACAGGTTCATTATCTAATGTCCAGTTGGCAGGAATATAGCTAACTCGAATGTTGTTATTTAGTAGGTCGGCAACCACTTTCGATTGTGCTGTTGTATTCAACTCTGTCGAAAAATTCACCTTTTTATTGTTCTTCGAAATTAGACTTGCCGACTTGCTAAGTTGTTGTTCAACTAAATTACCTTTCCAGCCTTTTTCGTATTCATCAGGATTGTGTGTAGTAAAGTAAAAACCATTTACACCAAACTGGTAGGTAGCATCTACATCTCTTCTTACATGAAGGAGATTACAGGGCGAGTTGTTTTTTATTAGTTTCGTGGTCAGTGCTTCATAAGCCGATTTGTAAAACTTATTGTCTTCCCCCGAAAACCATTTATCAAATTCACTACTTGATTTAAAATAATTATCAAATGCTTTTAATGCTTCTTCTGCTGAAGCATATTCTTTATTTTCCTGAAAACTGGAAAACAAGGTATTTAATCCTTCAAATTTATCTTCTAATTTCGATACTGTTTTATTCAGATGAAAATTATCAGAACGGTATGTTTTGGCTAAAAACAAAACCAACGAGATAAAAAGGGATGGTAAGAAATAAGTTTTTATAAGTTTTTTACTACTATTTATTCTAAAACCATTTAAACTTTCTTCGTGATATTCTTTTGTTAATTTATCTGGATTATATAATCCTGTTTTAAAAGAAGAAATGACATAAAAAGCTAGAATGGAGAAACCAATCAATAAAGCTAACAGGCTATTTAAACTCAAAAAAGGAAAATCTTGACCAACAAAAACCAAACGATTTGAACTTGTAAGCCAAATGGAAAAGGATAAAGTAAATAATAAAGTAACAACACTGATTCGAGTTTTGGCCCAAAGGTTATAATTTTCGGTATATTGCAAAGCAATTGCTATCAAAAGACTGACGAAAAATAGTATTAAAACAATGATAAACTTCCCGTGTTCAGCCGATAAATACCTTACAGCTACTAAATCGGAAACCTGCGTCAAATAAGATGAACCTCGTTGAAAGTGGGGTTGCAACTTAAAATAATTATTAAATAAAGGAAATACTGCGGCTTTGTCATTATAATAATCAATAATCCATTTATTCTGAGCTGCATTTAAAATGCGAACATCATTGCCGCTTTGGAATTCTTCTAATTCAATAATTTCATCGGCAGATTTAAACAAGATTTCTGCCCGGTATAACATTCTATTTTTTTCTTCTAATTTATCTGTTATGCGTTGTTTGAAAAAGATAGAAAGTACTGCAAATATTACAATACTGATAGATAAATAGACCCTCCATTTTTTTAGTATCATCGTTGTTGTCCATAGAAGAAATAACAATAAACCTGATGCAAAAAGCACACTTATCGAAAAGTTATTGAATGCGAACGAAATGATTTTATCATTAAATAAAATCAAAATGCATAGCATTAAGCCATAAATATAGTGTCGCAGGAACCAGATTGTTTTCCATATACTTGATTTTGGAATTAAGTGTGTATGGTAATGGTCTTTAAATGTTTTTACTTTCAAGTAAGTGTCAAGAAGAGTAAAAAGTACAAAAATTAATGTAAAACCAGTATCAAAAATAGCAAAAGTAGTAAAACAGAGAACCCAATTTAACCCTGTTAACAAGTAATAATTTGAATCGAATGTTACGAGTTCATAATCTCTTAATGCTCTTTTTTGTATGATGTGGTTAAACGCAAAATAAATGACTAGTGGAAAAAAGACGTTCACCAACCTTTCTAATTGCTCGATGCCAGTAAATTTAAGCATACCATTAACTATATAAGCAATTAATATAAAAGCAATAAACCCAGCAATAGGCATGCTCTTTGATTTGTTGTCAATGGTTGATTTTTTGCGTGCAACAAACTTTGTATTCAATATTGCAAGAAAGAACAAGGCTGTAAGAATAAATTGGTAAAGGAAGAAGTTAGTCGAGAAAAGTCGTTCTCTGAAAAGTTGAAATATGGCAAAAGTTACACTTTCATCAGGAATAAATGTACTGGCTCGCCAAAGCAAAATGGTGCGTACGGTTAAAATAAAGATTAAAAACAAGAAAGCGGCAACTTCAATAATTTGACTTTTCCCATCCAATAGTTTGGGTGAAAAAAGGAGTACAGTGAGGCACAATACAATGACAAGTCCAATATAGCCGTAATAATAAAAAGCTGTGAACTTATTGGTTTGTTTCAAGTTTTCTATTTTGATTAACCAAGTAAATCCATTCAAATTTACGTTTGAACTTCTTATTCTAAGCGTATCATTAGCTTTAAACGGGATGGCTTCATTTAAACTAACATTTTTCTGTTCATCATTTAAGAACTGAAATAACATATTTTCCTTTGTATCACCACAGAAATAGTTTAAAGAGCCAGAAAAATGGTATATTGAATTTTCGTCTTTCGGACCTGCTAAAAGAAACCCCCTTTTATATGGATTTGAAGTAATTTTTTTATGGTTTGTCGTTATGAAAAGTTGTTGTAGCGAGTCCGAATTATCGGCATACAAATAATTATATTCTGGTAACTGATACAAGGCACTTAATTTCCCATTTTCGTTTTCAACCTTTATTTTTTTAGTTGTATTAGTTAAAATACCTGTAAAAAAGTATTTTCCGTTCTCCAAATCAAATGTATAGGTCGTATGAATTGGATTTATTGTTTCGCCATCAACAAGAATAGCAGACGATATCAATTGTGTATCTGGGAAAAACAGCAAATCTGATTCTGTATCATCAACTATTTTTCTAACAAGTAAACTCGATGCAAGTCGTGTTACGACAGAATCATAAGCAGGTTTAAAAATTGGGTTTTTGTAAAGAATATCAACCAATTTGTATCCCTTAGAAATATTAGAATGAAAGGAGCTTACAACTGATTCTGAAGAATCGGAAGCATCTTCTATTTCTATCGTATAATTGATGCTTTTTTCATTAACGGGTACTATTTTAAGCTTAAATTCAATACCATCAGACCATTTTATTACCAATACATTTTTAATTGCTTTGGGTATAATGGTGTTTTTGAATTCATAGTCTTCATTTGCATTTTGGGCAAACAAAGGCGTATTTAAGCCGTTCAACTCAACTAAAGTTGTGGTTGAATCAACTTCTGTCAATTTTAAAAATCCTTCTTTGTCATCCCAAAGTACTTGTGATGGATTATTTTCATCAATCAATCGTATTTCTTTCTCAAATGAAAACCCTAAGTTTTCTAATACATGATGACTTGCATTCGAAAAAACACTTCTTGGTGCATCGTAGTAACTTTTCAAGGTAAACAACGAAAAAATACCATAGAAAGTTAAAATGGCTGAAAAGAGCAACAGCCTTTTACTTCGACTGTTCGCATCTTTTCTGTCCAATTTTAATGAAAAGAAGGAGTCAACTTTAAATACAAACCCCAGTAAAATTAAAATACCTAAAAGGGCAAAGGTGGTAAGGTTAAAAATGAAATGCATATAGCTCATTTTTTCAGTTTAAATCGTAATTCAAATTAAAATATCATCAATCGGTTAAATCTTTTTTCTGTACCCGAATTTCATCACGTAAGAAAGCATCTAATGAATTGACATTGAGTGATGAAAGTAATTTCACAAAATACCTGAATTTTCTATCTGTTTTTTCGGGATGTACAGTAAACTCTTTCAACTTACTTTCATCAACTTCTTTGCCTAAAATTAGCTGGGCATTTGGGCTAAGGGCTAAACTTTTCCATTGATTTTGGCGACCAATAAGATGATAGGAATGTGCGTGAATACTCATTTCAAGCAATAATTTATAAATCTCCGCTTTTTCAGATTCGGTAGGATTACTAGATAGATTTTCTATTTTTTCGTAGATATTTCCATACTTCTCAATGAAATGAAAAGAATAGTTAGATAGAATTTCTGGAATAATCTCAACAATATGCTCTTTTTCTTTAACTACTTCTACGGTTTCAATTTTAAGTGAAACTTTCTTTCTCTTTTCTGGAAAGAAGACCAATACAATATTAAAGACCGATAATAGCAGAATGGCAAACGTAACACCAACATCCGAAAGGTCAACAAAACTTTCTTCCCCATCGGCTTGCCGAGATGCTGAAATTAGTTTTTTCTTAATGACAAAGACATTTTGATTGACCAGAACATGGATAAGTTTATGAAATGTTGAAACCGTGTCATTTTGTGCTAATTGATTTGTTAAGTTTAATTTTGAAAGTTCATTTTCCAAATAGTTTTCAAGAGCCAAACTATCGTTTTCAAAAAAACCAATACCCATTACTCTTTTTAGTTGTTTGTGCCATATTTCTTTCGATTCAGGTTTGAAAATTTTTAATGAATCATCAAAACTAAATTTCACTAAAGTCTCCTTTCCATCCATTAGCAGTGTCGAATCTTTTGAATTTATCGAAATCTCATTCAAATCTGATTGTTTCAAGACAACTTCTGCATTTTGTTTCTCTATTTTTTTTGAGAAATAATCCGATTTTGTTAAAAGAAGAATAGCTAAAATGGTAATATAACATGCAATGGAGGCCAATAAGTATTTTTTCATATATTTTATAGAATTGGAATTGCATTAACATCTGGTTGTACAACTATTTCGTGTTCTTGTACATGACTATTAAAAGGAAACAATGTCTCGAACATATAAGGGGTATTTTGTGCAAAACGGACTGGAACAGCTAACCTTACACGTTCCTTGGTTGTACGAGCAAACAAGGCATCACCATCAAAATAAAGTCTAAAATTTACCTGTGTTTGCAAGTTTAATGTATAATTTACGCCACTTACATAAAGCGTATCTTTATTCTGATTGAAAGGTTTACTCAATTCATAAAGTCCCAAAGACATGGCAATCGTCTTATCTTCTATTTTTGTAAATTCGGCTTTAGTCGTATCATGTTCTTTTTTCATATATATATCTTCTGAAATAGGTTCGTCATTTTCATTTTGATCTAAAAAAATGTTTGATAGCATATTGATAACTTTCCAGTTATTCCAACGTGCTTCTTTTTGAGTCTTATTGAAAGTATGGGTATCGCTCATTTTGTCAACAAAATCCTTGTCAACCAAGTTAGGAAATCCACTAAGGTTGGAGTCGTAATTCAAGTTTACTTCTCCATAAGCTCCTTCTAAACAAACTTTTTTCAAGCGTGTTTTATCATTCACATTATCTAATTTGATGCACTCAATCCCAGCAAAGGCTTCTTTGGTAGCAAAGTATAAAGGATTGAAAAGGAAAGACCTGCCAGTAAGTATAATCTTGGCACCTTTTACATTTTCAGATTTTTTATTGTGTGTATAAATCAGTAAGGTTTGTTTTAGCTTTTCGATTAAGCCCTCTATCGCTTTAGCAATATAGCCAAATTCATCTTTGATACTAGGTTGATTTACAATAATTTCCTGAATAAACAATTCAATTTGAGAGTCGGTTACGGCACCCAAATCGTTGGTATTTATGATTCCCTTTATTGAATCCGAAAAGCTCATTTCTCCAATATTTTTTGTGTTTTTAACCGAGCTAAAATTGGCTTTTAATTGCTCAATTAAACTCAAAAATCGGAGTTGAAAAGCATCGGGTTTTTTTAGTAAAAAATGTTTTAAAGCTTTTTGTTTTTGCTTCTCATTTTTTCCAAAAATATGGGTAAAAATCGTTTCAATAAAGGAATAGGTTATCACATTGCCTGCTCCAATAAACCCAGAACGAAACTCGGAAGTAAGTTCAAAATTTTCATTTGAATGGATGATAGAAAAATCGGTTGTACCTTTTCCCATATCAATTATAATAAACCTTTTGTTTGGTTCTCTGTTTTCTCGACGGATATGTTCCCCAATTTCCGACCAATAACCTAAGAAAGAGGCATCACTTTCAGAAATTGTAGCCGTATGAAATGTTTTTAATGAACCTTCTTTAACTGACATTTTCTCTAAAAAAGCGTTGGTTTTTTTAACTAAGTTGCTGATTTTTTCTTGTGCTAACACATTGGGTACAAGCAATTTAAGTCGAATATGAAAGGGAGATTCTAATGGAGAAGTACGTTTTATTTCATTTATTGCAGCATGTAAAAAGCCATTTATAATTACTTGTTGTACGTCGCTAACTATGGCATCGAAATTATGACCTTGTATGCCATTATAATGGTTTTTGAAACGTATATCAAAATTAAACGCTCCAGTATTGGCTAATTTAAGTGTTGAAACCAGTTGATGTGTTTCTATCAAAGTATCAATTTGAATAACTTCTGTTAATAAGGGTATTAATTCGTTAGCTTCAAGACCGGGTTGGTTTTCAAGGTCAAGAATTGCCTCTTCTAATTTGATAAAAAATAGCGAACGGTAAAGTTCATTATCTTCTTTTTGATGAAAATCTCCCGATAAGTTATTATAAAAAAAAGATTTTAGACTATCTGCAATCGGAAAACGGCGAAGGCGTTCATCTTCTAAATTCCGAATCGTCATTTGACTTGCTTCTGAGCCAAAATCTATGGCAATATCAAAGATTTGCTTTTTTGGAGCAAAGCAAATTTTTTTAATTCCAATATAGTTAATGTCGTTTATTTCGACCGAAAACGTTATTGATTCTATGGTTTGAGTATCAGAATAATCTAAGGAAAAATTACACTCACCAAATGTGTTCTCTTTGTTTAGCTTGGCTTTTACATTGTTAAAGCTCGGTGTCGAAGCGTCGTCTTCGGATGCTACTTGCAACTCAATGGATAAATCGTTTCCGTTTCGAGCAACCGAAGAAATTATAAATACCTTATCATCCGACAAAGTAGAGCCAATTATTTTGTTTGATAAGGTACTAAAAAGATATACTTTACCTATTTCCTTTGGAATAATGGTCGTAGCCAAAGGCTGAGTTGTTGCGTCTGGCTCAGGTAAAAGCCGGACATATACTAATTGTCTATTGGTAAAAAGAAGAGGTAAATCGTAGTAGGTCATAATATAAATTATTAAAGTAAGTAAAAGTGTATTTTAACAATAGCATTTTCTACCTCCCAAAATGGGGAGTTAGATTTACAAAACAGCTGAAAAATTTTCGTTTGAGCAGGATGCTAACTGTTCCCAATAGCTTTTACGCTTCTTGTTTGTTTTATGCAAAGCCCTTTGAGTATAATAAGAAGTAATGACACAACTACATGAAGCATCAGTGATGACAACTAAATTCTTTAGCCTACTTTTTTGCAGTTTATTTAAATTTTGAGGAATATATTTGGGCGATACAACATGAAAAAGTACGCCTTGTTTGATGATAGGGATAGAGCAAAGCAGAGCCAAAGCCAGAGTCTCACTGTCTATTTTTCTTTCAGTACAGCGGTTATTGGCATGAAACGTAAGATAAAAAGAAAAAGTCCCTTTCGTTCCATGCTGATTCACCTTGCATTTTATAGTTTCTATTTCATTTACGGGAATTTCATTTATTTGTAAATTCCATTTTTCGTTTGATTTATTTTTCATTTTTACAGCTTTTTTTACTGTAAATCGGATTTATCGAAAAAATATCATCAAACAAAAAAATTATTTCTGAAGATCTTGAATTAATAGTAGTGCTTCTGTTTGATGTTGACTGGAGTCATCATCCGCCACTTGCGTTGCAATAGCTTTAGCCTTTTCAAGGTCGTTTTGTCCCAAAAAGGCGAGTGCTTTATACCAAATGGCTTCTCCTTTTATGTTTTTAACAGTTACATTTTCTAAAGCTTTTAATGCTTTTTTATAGTCTGCTTTCTTAAGATAGGCTATTCCTAAATAAAGTTGTTGATAGGCTATTTCTTCCCTACTTAAACTTTCAGTTGGTACTGGTGTATTTTCAACAGATTTATCTCCCGACGAACCAAACTTTATTTCATCATCCCCATTACTTTCAGTTGGAGTTGTCGTTCTTATGTTCATCGCTTGAAGTTGTTTTATCCCGCTTTCAATATTATCTTCATTGATAGCATTTACGGCATTCTTAAATTTTTGAGGCACATTTTCGATAGGAAGAGTCAAATTATTTGCCACTAAATCTTTGGTAGTTATTTTGTTAGGCGGCAATGCTTTGTGTTGCTCAATTTCTGAACTATCAATTGGTGGTTTTGAATTATCAGAGATAGTGGGTTGGGGATCCTGATAACTTTTATACCAAAATGCTATACCCGTAGTTAATAAAACAACGATACTGGCAGCGATTGCAAACGTATTTTTTCTTTTATAGATAACCTTCAAATTGAATTCTTTTTTCTCCAAGACAAATCCTTCATTCAAAACCTCAGCAGGTTCATATTTTTTAAATCTCTCCTTTAAACCCGCTTTTCGCAATGCTTGATATATTGACAAATCGCTTTCAATTTCATCTGGATTTGGAGCTTTTGCTTTCCATTCCTCAAAAGAAAGGCTTTTTATCAGACCTTCATTTTGGCGGTTTAAAATATATGTTAGGTTATTATTTTCCATTTTTAATTTTATTTAAAATACATTCTTTCAATTTTTTTATTCCTGACAAAACACTTCTATTAATATTTTGTGAAGCCTTACCCAAAATATTTTCAAGTTCCTTATAAGTAATATTTTCAAAATCATAGAAATAAGCTCTAAGTGCAATATATTCATTTTCATTCAATGGAGGAATAGTAAAACAATCATTTAATAGCTGTTGTAGGTAATGATCGTCTTCTACCTTATCTTCCTCTTGATTATGTATAGGTTTCAGCTCAATTGTCCATGAATCTTTCCGACTTCTTTCACACTTATCTGCTTCATCATTCATTTTATTGTGAATAATTCGACATAAATAGTTTTTTATTTCATTTGTTGTATGCAACCTTCCAATTAACCCATGAGTTTCAATTTGCATAATCAACAAAATAATGGAATCATGAATATAGTCTAAAAAAGGATACCTTTCATCGGATTTCGCACTATTGCACCGTACAATTCTATATCCATAAGTTTTCCAGTGCTTTATTGCACAAGGGGTAATTAACTCTATTAATTCTTCTATTGTAGCACTATCTTCTTTCAACAGTCGGTGCAAGAAAACATCATTGTTGTTTTTCATTTATTTGTATAGGGATAATACGTTTGAGCTTCAAAACTAATAAAATTGTTTTTCATAGTTAACCCCCATTTTTGGGGGATATTCCAAAGATAAAAGTTCTTTACTTTTGAAAATGAAATTTAATTCATTTGCCTATACATTTTTTTCTGTTTTTTTAGTATATCGTACAAAACCTAAAATTATCATCATATAAAAAAAC
>NZ_JBELAU010000027.1:0-25260 GCF_040253585.1 Emticicia sp. W12TSBA100-4 | reverse complement strand
ATTTTTTTCCCCTTTAAGCTTTGTAATATTTCCATATTAATCAATACTTTCTACTTCAATAGTTTTATAAGCAATTCTTATTTCATTTTGAAAATGTTCCTTTTCTCCATCTCCTTTTATCAGAAAAAAGTTATATTCATCAACATCTAAGTTCATTTCTCTAAAAACTATAACAAAACTCATTTCTCCCTTATAATCGTTTAAATTTTTTACAATTTTCCCTATTATACCAGAATCAAATACTAATGGGCAATCATGAAATACCAAATATTTATTTGTATTTTCAAAACTAATTGACAACTTATTTTGATTATAGTAATGAATCATTGCATGTACCTTCAACCCTATAAATTCCTCAAAGATATTTTTCATAATTTTTCTCTTTTGATTTAACTACTAAATAAATAGCTTTAAAATTAGGGTATCAAGAAGTAATAACTCTATCCTAAATTCTTTTTAACAATCACCTCCTTTGATGTGTATTTTTCCAGCTCCAAATCAAAACCATATAGTTGATAGTCAATTTTTAATTCCTTATAATTAGGGTTGCTTTCATAGAAATCTATAATTGCTTTTCTTACAATTGCTATGTTTTCTTCTTTGTATTTGTTATAAAACCACTCTGCTCCAAAATTCCACTCAAAACTTAAAATCAATTGAATTTTTTCATTTCTGTTATCAAAAAGTATAACTCCAGTACTTTCGCTGTTTATTTCAGAATCTTGCATCTCAACTGTTTTAAAAGGCATTATAGTTGATAGATTTATGATATGCTCTCCTAAGTCGTCATTAAAAATTGATTTTAACTTTTCCTTATTGTAATTACCAAAAATCTTACTCATATCTATATTTTCATCAGATTTAAACCAGCTCTTTTCTATAAAGAACAATTCATTATTTAACCACATCTCAGTAAAATTTAAAAAAGAAAATGCTTTTTTAAATTTTACAATACTATCAATCAAGTCCTCTGGAAACGAATGTGCATTAAGCCCTTTTTTATCATAGTTTTCAATAAGTATTTCAATATCAAATACCGAATGCCTACCATCCCTCAAGAATGCTTTTCCTAAACCAAATTCACTTTCTATATATTCCCCTTCTTGTATCATTTTAGTAAAGTTAAGTCTAAATCTACCCAACCATCTGTTCCTTTTGCGGTAAATTTTGATATTGTTCCATCATTTTTAATTTTAAAACTATTTTGATTTATTGATACTTGCCAACGCGTTGTGATTTGACTTACTGACATATCTTTTAACTCGACATAAAGTTCTACATTCTTATATCCGTTATTAACAGCACTTTTATAAGCAGAATTTACATTTGGCACCCACTGACTGTAACCAGTGCTTTTTAACTGTATGAACTCCGAATTTATTTGTAATATTCCATCAACTGCTGGTTGATTAATACTTACTGGTGTATAAGCCTTTGTACTATACTGTGTACAAATTTCTTCCAAAAATCTTAATTCTGTATCATCTTTGGTTATAGAAGCATTTATAATAGCATCCGAAGTGGTTGTTACATCGGCATAAATAAGTTTACTTCCATAATAAGTACCATCTGCATTTTTAAGGAAATCAATTGTTTTAAAATCTGAATAACCTATTTTTTGTAACTGATTTTTTAATAATGTTAAATTTGCAAGCGTTGTCTGTTTACTTGTTTGCCATAAATATAGTAAATCTAAATCTCCTTCAAGTGCTTGTTTTAAAGTGGATTTGCCTAAATCCGCTTCTAAGCTACTTAAAATTGCATCATCCCATAATAATCTATCTAACTCATCTAAAACATGCGTAGCTAATTTCTGAATATTGGGGTAATTTGCATAACGAGAGGCTGTTGTTGTTCCTTTTAGCCACTTTTCTCCGTTGGCGTCTTCAACAAATTCAATTGTACCTGTTTTAAAGCTACCGCCTCTTTCCATGAAATGAACATTTGTCACTTCATCGAGCTTCGTTGTTGCTCCTGTTCCTGTAAACCAACGCTCAAAATACTAATAACCCCACCTTTGGAACACTACCAAGCTTATCCAACTACCCATTCTTTTAAAAATTTAAAAAAATCAACTGTTTCAATTTCTTCTTTTTCAACATCATTTAAATTATTGTAATATAAAACGGTTATTTCTTTCATACATGAAACCCAAGAATTGCATCCATCTACCGAAAACTCTAATGAAGGCTTAAATTCGTAATTATTTTCGTAATCATAATTTGAACTCCCATCACTTATAATTTTATAGATTTCTTCATCAGAGGCTCTCATTAAAAACTCTAATTCGATTAAACTCGATTTAAGTTTTTCTTTATCAGTTAATAAATAATTGAACAATAACGCTACTTCTTCTGAGTGATTTATACCCGAAAAGCTTACTTGTTTTTTGTTTATTTTTTGTTTTTCAATAAAATACTTCATAGTATAGGAAATATGGTTTCTATTACGCCATTACGTTCTAAAAATTGAATCTTAAACCCTTCAGAGCAAACCCCCTCATATACATAAGCACCATTACCGATTGAGGTAGCACTACCTTTATTAGACCAAGCTAAAGCAATTTCTTCCTGCATTTTACCTTTTGTCCAACTGTCAGGAAACAGAGTAGAATTTCTACTTTTAGTTTTCCAACCCCAAAAAGTAGGGTCTGGCACATTGGTATTTGGGTTATAATTTCGTTGATGATACAAATATAAATCTTCATCATAAACTCTAATTTTACATTCTTTTAACCCATTTGCAGTATTACTATTTGCGGTACTTATTATCTGAATATCTCCTGTACGATATGGTGGATTACTATTAACCGCACTAATATGATGCCCACCTCCTGCATTACCAAAAGTTGTTGTGCCATCTGCATTTAAGGTTTTCTTAATATCTCCTCTAAAAATATGCTTATCAATTAGGTCATTAAATTCTAATTTTACTTTTTTCAAAGCCTGCAAAAATTTACTTTCCCCTTTAAAGCTATTTAGGTGATTTACATTCTTCCATACCTCCAACAAACTCACATCTTCTTCAAAAGCAGTTTTTAAAGCACTGTTTCCAGCTAAATCAGTTTCTAAAGTAGTTAATAAATCATCTGCCAAATTATCTAATTCATCTAAAACATGCGTAGCTAATTTCTGAATATTTGGGTAATTGGCATAACGAGAGGCTGTTGTTGTGGCTTTTTGCCATTTTTCTCCGTTGGCATCTTCAACTATTTGTATTACTCCAGTTTGCGTCTATTTTTTTGAAGATATTCTTCTAATAATTCATTTCCCTTTTCTATTCGTTTTTGAATATCAATATGGTAATTATCCTTGTGTTTAATCTTATAATTGTTTACCGAAACAGCCCAATCTTCAGTTATTTTCTGAAACTCATCAATACTTAGATTAATTTTATCATTTTCATCGTCTGGATTAATAAATTCGACATCGTTTCCCAAAATAATCATTCCTGATGCAGTAGTAGAATAATCATACATATCTGTTGGTTCATGTACGAAATTACCCCCTTTTACTTTTTCTAGTATATTTAATATTTTCAATATATCTTGAGTCTCTCTAAATGTTGAAAGAAAATAAAATAAAAGCATGTTTTCTTCGCTTACTTTTATCTCAGGAAAATTATCTAAATCAATATGGTATTTTATTTTTGTCATTATACTTAGAATTTTATATATGCCGATGTAATATTTTTATTTGTTAAATTATCAATATACCCCTCAATTATAACTCCGTCAGAGGTTGTACCAACCCATTTTCTACCAGAAAAAACAGCATTTGAGTAGGCATCTGCAACAACTTCCGCTACTTTATTATCATCCCAATTTGAAGGAAAATATGTACTTGGCTCTGTTTTTCCTTTCCAACCTTCTTTCTTAAGTGTTCCATTAGGATTGAATTGGTCTAATTCTTTTACTCGAAATTCAATATTAGCCTTGTAAATAACTGTTCCGTCTGGCAAAGTCCCTGCAATCACTTTACTACCTGCTACTTCTCTTACATTTGCCCCTAAATTATTGATATTATGAAATCCACTCACATTTACAGTTGCAGATTGCCCATTTTGGATTTGTGTTCCACCACCAGGCAAAAAGGATTCTTCTCTAATAACTGCTCCTGTTCGAGAATCTTTGACAATTACTTTTATATTTCCAAAATTAATATGGTCTTTTAAAAGAATATTTGCTTTTATTTCTTTTAATGCTTGTAAAAACTTAGTTAACTTTCTTGAGTTGGTAGAATATTGTACATTTTTCCAAGTATCCAACAAACTCACATCTTCTTCAAAAGCAGTTTTTAAAGCATTATTTCCAGCTAAATCTGCTTCTAAAGTGGATAATAAATCATCGGCTAAATTATCAACTTCATCAAGTACATGCGTAGCTAATTTCTGAATATTTGGGTAACTGGCATAACGAGAGGCTGTTGTTGTGGCTTTTATCCAAGTTGTCCCAATTCGGAGGTTTACCAATTAAGTAAAAGCCCCCACTCATTTTTTTTATTTATCTGTTTTAATAGATATACCCAAGATTTAATATAATTACTAAACTGTAAAAAATTTTCAATTTTATTTAAACATAAAGAGCAAGGTTGAATATATACCTTACTTATTTCATTCATATAGTCAAATTCTTCCCAAGCATCTATAATTTTTCTAATTTTTATAGGGCTAAATGCTATAAAATATGGACGGATTTGTATTTCTTCTAATTCTTTTGGATAATCTTCAAAGAATATATCTTCATCATAATTTTCTTGTCCAATAATCCCTTCAATAATAAAACTTATTTTATGATAAATATTAATAGAAAAGTGTTTTTCAATAGCTTCTCGATTATAATTGAAACATATGTAGGCTTCATCTCTTCTCTGTAAATCTTGTAATGAAACTTCAACTGATTGGGATATATCCTCAATCCAATCATAGTTTGATGCAACATCCCCTTTATCATTAAAGTACAAAATAGTATCCATTAATGACTCTTGGTTAGAAAGTCTCGACAATTCTGACCATTTTAAATAATAAAAATCTATGTTCATTTTTAATAACGTTTATAAATCGCTTTTGTAAATTCTAATAACCATTCATCTTTTGTAAGGGGCAGTTGTAAATAATCATTCTTATTTATAATAGCCGAATTTTTTAATACAACACCTTTACCAGAAATAGACGCTAATTCTGTATTATTTAAATACTGCATTTGGAAATCATTTAAAGACATTTTACCCCCATCCCAACTGATTTCAACCTTTGTTACATCGGTTGGTTGTATATAACTCTTTAGATTTTCTAACTTTATTTTATAAGTTGGTATATTCACTTTTTTATAATCATATTTCGCCGAATATACTCCCGACACTTTATTACCTTTCACATTAACAAAGTCTAATTCGGCTATTGCTGTTTGCGTAGTACCTCTAAATTCTGTTGCTTTTAAGTTCTTAAGTACAGTTTCTCCGTTTGAATTGGCTAACTCGTTTACGACTACTCCACCAACGTCTTCCATTTGTACTCCTCCGATACCTTTACTCATGTTATAATTTAATAACCCCTCTATATCGTCTTTATAATTGTTGAAATTTGAGTTATTTTTCCAGCCAATAAAATATTTATCAAGAGTTTGCTCAAAAGCATTTTTTTCGGCAAGGCTAAATTCAACTATATTATCTATTTTTAGTTTTTTTAATAGTTCTATATTTGTCGTTTTATATTTTCCCCACGCATTTACTAAACTTGCATCACTTTCAAAAGCGGTTTTCAATGCATCATTACCTGTCAAATCTGTTTCTAACTTAGCTAATAAATCATCTGCCAAATTATCAACTTCATCAAGTACATGAGTAGCTAATTTCTGAATATTTGGGTAATTGGCATAACGAGAGGCTGTTGTTGTGGCTTTTAGCCACTCTTCTCCGTTGGCGTCTTCAACAAATTCAATTGTACCTGTTTTAAAGCTACTGCCTCTTTCCATGAAATGAACATTTGTCACTTCATCGAGCTTCGTTGTTGCTCCTGTTCCTGTAAACCAACGCTCTGAGGTATATACTCCTTCTTTACTAACAGTAAACAAACTCGTTGTTTGGCCTTCGGCAATTACTTTAACTTCGGTGGCTGTACGCTCAATTGCTCGTAAAGGTATATTTTTAGGCAGCTTAGGGAGTTTATTTAAGGTATTTACTCCTACTTCGGCAGGGCTTGCTCCACCAGCAGTAGCAAATATACTACCGACTTCAAACATCCGCTTGCCGATAGCATAATTCTGTAAATCGTTTAGCGTGCCTACATTACCTAAATCTTTGGCAAAAGTCTCAACGTATTTATCAATATTGGCATGGAGTGCATCAAACCCACTCGCCCATTTATCCCAGTTTAATACAATATCGGCATATATGGGTACTTTTTTCTTGAATTTTATGTATTCTTCACAAGCACTAATGTCTTCGGCAAGTGTTTCTATTTGTTCGTTTTTCCATTTATCAACTACAAAATTGATAAGCTCACTATCATAATCAAGCTTGCGTATCTCATCTTCGAGTTTGTCTATTTTCTTGATATTATCCCACAACTCATCTTCACAGGTAATTCCCAATAGGTAATCACGAAGTAGGTCGTCTATATTACTAAGTGGCATTACGAATTTGCCAAATTGCCCAAAACTTACCCCTGTCCGATAGGTTTCATCAATAACACCCGCCAATTGTGCAAAGTTGGGGTTGCCAACTCCTTTCCAAAAACACTCAGGCACTATTCCGTTGTCATAGGCTCTCAGTTGGGTTGTGGTACATTTATGTAGGGTGTTCCAATATGATTCAAAAGAATCTAAGAAATTAGGCTGTAATTCGGCGAGTGTATTCTCTAAAAATGGCTGATATGGTTTAAATTCATAATATTGGGAGGCAGGCAAAAGCCAACCACCTTTGGCATTCAAATCATCGGTCAGATACTTGCCATTTTCATCTTTTTTGATGCTTGGCAGAATATTAATATCATAAAAGCCCGCAAAACCGTTACTACCGTCATAAACTAAAGGTTTATACTCTTTTCCATTTATGATGTAATTACCTGCGGTATTCCTTACCACATCTACATAAAAGCTTACCAGATAATTACCTATTTTATAGTTCTTAGTTGTTGTTTTTGTATCAGGGTCTGGTAAGTCAATGATGTATTTCTTACCAAGATAGTCTTGTAATAATTTATCATTTACTTCTGAGGAAGTCTTTGTCTTCTCATTATAATCGCTTATTGGAATATCTCCTTCGAATGCACTTGCTAATAACTCGGCTGCATTCCCAAAATCACATTCATCAGCATTACCGTTTACAATTGCATTAATTATTGCCTCTTTGTTAGCAGGGAGCTGGTAAGTGCCAACTATTTTCAACCCTGATTCGAGTTTTGGTAAGAATTGTGCTACTTTATCAACTGAAACTTTACCATCTTCATCTTTTAACAAATTAATATCAGCACATAATAGGCCTGCAATATAGCCCGCCATTGCCTGTTTAAGTTGTATTTTTGTTTCGCTGCAAGTAGTTGTGGCGTTGGAAACCCTTGCCGCAGCAACTGGGCTTTCAAATGGTGCATCATTTGTAGCGTTAATTTTAGGCTTTATTGTATAACTTAAAGAACAATCGACCCCATCAATACTACAAACTGCTTTGTAGGTAGTTATTGTATTAGTCACACGTACACCAATTCCACCACGTTCGTTTTCTTCAATTCCATAATAGTTAAAACCTGTGCCTTCGTTTTTATACCAACTTACCGTAACTGGACATGAAACATTTGGTACTAAGTCAATAATGTCATTGACAGGCCATGACTCCTCCTTTGTTGTATTTTGCCAACCTTCGCAATCAAAAGCCGTAACCCCAATGAAAGCAGAGCAGGTACTGCCACATTTAACAGTATAATAAGTAACTCGGTCATTTTGTTTTGTTTTTATGGAGGTGTTAATACTATACTGGTTATCCCAAGACCAAATAGGAGTTGTATTACAACCCACTACCTCCAACCTTATTTCTTGTCCAGGTTTTACGACAGGAAAGCCATAATAAGGCTTTTTATCGGTTGCATTTTTATAAAAATTAATACCAAAATTTTTAGGACATGTGCCTTGTGTACCTGCTAATACAGCACCAGAACCCGTCAATTGAACATTAATAGTGACCGTTTTGGTAGCCTCAAAGTCTTCACCCTTACATGTAGCTTGAAATGTTTTTGGAGGACTAACATTTACCGTTCTTACAGCTTGCCCTTGAGCTTCTCCATCAGACCAAAATACACTTCCACCAATGCACCCACTGGTTGTAAGGATAACAGGTTGTGTTTTTCCATAAGGAATCTGTGTTTTTGAAGCCGTTAACTGGAAATTTCTTAGTGTGGCATTAATCGGTACTTCTATCACTGAGGGAGAAAATCCTACTTTATTACATGTAGCAATAAATGTAGTTGCGTTACTTAAAATTACGGAAGCATCTGTTGGTGATAAATTACTAATTATTGTTCCTGTACTTTTGTTTTTCCAAATGACTTTCCCGTTTGTACAGCCATCTCCAATTAATTTAACGGTATTAGACTCACCCTTAAAGATAGTCGTTGGAGTAGCTTTAGGTTTAAAGTCTTCACAAACAATTTCTGGAGCTAAAAACTTATCAACTTTTATATTTTGAGTTGCTTTTTTATCCATACATACAGCTTCATAGGTAATATTTGTGACTGGTTGTACGATAATGGAGTTTCCTTCTTCTCCTGTACTCCATTTGACCTTATCACCACAACCTTGTGCTGTAAGTGTGATGTTTTCGGCAATTTTATATGAGTCTTTTAAAGGCTGGGCTAAAATCTTAAATGAATTTACATTTAATTTAACTACATCACCACAGGGTGTTAAAGGAGCCCTACTACATAATGCAACATAAGTAAGGGTTTCAGTTGGTTTAACGGTAATTATTGGCCCTGTTTTTCCATTATTCCAATTAACAGTAGTGGGACAGCCTGTCGCCTTTAGCGTAATTTCTTCTCCAATATTTATATTGTTTGTTTTAGAACTACTCACAGAAAAAGGTACTCCAAAATAATTTTCACATGGCAAATAGACATCGACCGTTACTTCACTTTTACAAGTCTTTGTGTAAGTGGTATTATATCCACAAAAACCACCATACTGAGTTGTACAACTCAGGGTAAATGTAGTTTTGCTATTGATTATCATGTCTGAATAGGCGGACCCAAAATTGCCATTTACATCTATAAAACTTAGAGAACCAGTTGCATTATATGGACAAGTGCTTAATAAGAGGACTTTGTCTCCTTTTTTTACAATATTGGAGGGAGTTGTAAGTTTGGTCTCAGTAGTACATTCTGGCTGGGTGACATTAACCGTAATAGGGTCTGATTGACACCCATCATTACCACAAATGCCGACATATACACTACTTTTAGAGGGGCAAAAAGTAGGACTTGATTCATTAATATCGGTTGTAGATGACTTCCAAGTTACGGAACCACTACATCCTGTTAGCTGTAATGTTATCCCGTCCCCACTAATTATTGAGATGGGGTTGGTTGTCCAAATATTTTTGAGCAGTGTTCTATCGTAGTAAAGTACTTTTGCTATTGCCTTACAAGTATTAAAATTACCCAAAGTTGCATCACTTGTTAGATTGTTACCCACTGCAACTAATTCATAATCATATATTTGTTCGGAATCTAAATCTTCTAATGTTACCGTATTTTTGTTTCCTATTGGGATAAACTTTTCTAATCCCGCTTTATCTTTATACACTAATCTATAACTTTCGTGTAACTTATTCTTATCCCAAGAAAGTTTAAGTGAATTTTTGTCAAGTTGTACAATTTTAACATTTTCAGGTTTGGGCAATATATTTTTAAGTGTACTGAATTTTCCATTTAAGTAGGTATCTTCTATTTTATTGCCGATGTAAGCTTCAATTTTAAACTCATATTGGCTATTTTCCTGTAGTTTTTTAACGTATAAACTGTTTTTACTATCTACTGTCTCTATTAATTCTCCTCCATTGGGAGTTTTGTAGCTGATTACATATTTAGTAAATCTTGGGTCGCCTTCCCAAACAATAGTTGATTGATTAGTCCCTATGTCAGCGACAATTACATTTTGTATTCTTGGTGGTTTAGGGGTATTTTCTTGATGTAATGCCTTTATTTTCTCAATAATGGCATCAATCTTTGCTTTTAAATCAGGAATAGTCGGGTAACTTGTTCCTGCGGGCGGCGTTCCGCCTTCAATGGTTTGTTTATCGGCATTGAGTTGGGTCAAGATAGCGGTCATATCGCCTAAGATTTCTGCTATTTTAGGGTCAGTTTCGCCCGAACCAAAAACCTCAGAAAACTTATCTTTCCAAGTGCCAATGGCTACTTCAACACCTTTGGTATAAGTCAATAAATCCTGTTTTTCTTGTGGCGTAGCTGTTCCTTTGCTCGCTATTTCGCTACCTTTTTCTTGGTATTTTTTTATAGCTACCTCTAAGTCACCATGAAAAACCGTAGGTTCGGTGAGTTTAATAATATCGGCAATGGTTCTGACTTGCTCATTTTGTAAGTCAGCATTGCTGATTGGGCGAGTGCGGAAATAATCCCCCACCTCATATACACAGCCACCTTGTGTACCTGCTTCACCTTTTTTTGCTTTGATTCCAGAAAACTCAATGGCCATGAAAGAGTTATCTAAAAATGGTAGCTTTACAAGCCCCTTCCCCGAAAGTGTATTGCCGCCCCCAATTGCCGTCACTAAAACAGCGTAATCGTAAATACCCAATACATCACCTACCGCAAGAGCATCTAATTCAATCGTACCTGTAATGGCAGGAGCATCTGGATGAGTAGGACTACATTCAGCATAAGCATCGGCATCCATCACACATTTTGGTTTGATGATTTTATTGAATATTCCATCTAATGTTTCCACAGGTCTTGTCGTACCATCGGTATTGATTTCAACACTAATCGTATAAGGGTCAAGAATAGCAGGGTCTATCATTTCAGGGTCTTCTTCATCAAACTCCGAATCATTAATCTTAAATATTTCTGGCTCAATACTTGGGTCTCCCGAAGGGAGTATATCTCCTTCACGAAGTGCAGCCATAGTGTTGGTATTATCTCCACAAGCTGAACTCAGCTTAAACTCATAGTCTGTTTTATCTTTCAATCCACTAATGACCGCACTGTTACCATTGAAAGGTACAGATTTCCAAATCGAAGTCTTAGGTGTTTTATACCAAGCCGTGATGGGATAAGTCTCGGTATCTTCGGCAGTGGCTTCACAGGTCAACTCTACTCTTCCTTTGCCAATTGGATTAATCACCATACCTTCGGGGGCTACGCAAGGCTTGCCATAGCTAAAAGTAACCACTTGACTTTTTCCCTCATTTTCATAATCATCCGCATTCGTATCATCTAATTCTTGCACCTGAACGGCATAACGTTTGCCTTTCTCCAGCGGAATACTCCCTGCTCCGTAATTGAAATATGGTGTTGTAGTAGTAATTTCAATCGGTTGAATACCACTATTGGCTACCACATTGGGGTCATCACCGCCATCGGGCGGCGTTCCGCTGAGGGGGTAAATTCTAAGTTTATAGGTTTTTCCTTGGGCAGCATTCAATGAAGCTGTACTGCGACTCGTCCAAGAAAACAAAACATTTTGGGGAGTTGTAACGGGCAGAATCGCTCCTTCCTGCGGAATATTGATGATGGGCGGATAGTTTTTAAAAACATTCATCAAGGCCATTCCTGTATTCGATACTTGTCGGTTACGGTCAATTTCGTAGGCTTCGACTGTCCAAGTATAGAGTCCTTCAGGCAAACGTCCACCATTATATAAAGCACTGATGTCCACCCCATCCACAACCAAATTGGATATATTGAAATACTCGGCTAAATCACTGGCGGTTAGCATTCTTGATTCTCCTGGGAGCAATTTGATGGTCTGGCTCGGAATAAAACCATCTACGGTGCGAATATCGACCCCAACGCCCGACAAACGTATTTTTAGATACACATCCACCGAAGGTTTGGTCAGGTCTTTGAGCAATAAATGCACTTTGAACATCTCATTATTGGTACTAATCTCTGACCATTTTAGAGAGTAGTTTGGCTTGATAATGGGAGTGCAAGTAACGGGGTAATTTTGACTCAAAGCTCTTGTGGATAGCAGAAACAAGACCATAGTCAAACTTCTACCAAATAGTCTTGTGATGGATTTGTAGTAAGGAAAAGTCATCTTTAATAAGTATATATCAAGCAATCACATGTTCAATAAACATTTGTGATTTTATTTGACTCTTATATTGAAGTTTAAGTCACGATGAACCTATTAAAAATCATAATATATTTATTAAAAGGCTTGTTGAATTTACCTTGATATAATAAAGGGCTTAAATATCAAAACCATATAGCAAATCTGCTCAGTAAGTATTGAAGTCACTGAATGTGCTAAAATTAGCGTATTTGAATTTTGTAATTAATTGAAAGTAGGAGAAGAGAGGAATAAGATTACCTATGCCTTACACTGGTTATCAATTATTTTTGATAACCAGTATGAAATTTGAGGCAGATTTTTTAATCTAAAAGTTTGGTTTAAGTAACAAAACCCAATTTTTAAATACGTTTAAGAATAATTTATTGAGCAGGGGTCTTACATATAAACGTCAATTATTTTTTTAAATGAATAGTTTTTATAGGTTAAATAGACACAAATAACATATTTAACTATAAATTTTACCCCGCCCAATTCTCCCTATCCAAACTACGGTACTGAATTGCTTCGGCTAAATGCTCGATTCTGATTTCCTCAGTTCCTGCCAAATCTGCAATTGTGCGACTTACTTTCAAAATGCGGTCGTAGGCACGTGCCGAAAGTCCGAGGCGTTCCATTGCTTTTTTAAGTAGTGCCTTTCCTGCGTCGCCAATATCACAGATTTCTTTCACCATTTCGGGTGGCATCATGGCATTTGAGTGTATTTCTGAATAGTTTTCAAAACGTTTTGTCTGAATTTCTCGGGCTTTGATAACTCGTTCTCGAATTTCGGCTGATGTTTCGTTTTTGCGAGTTGATGCAATTTGGTCGAAACTTACAGGCGTAACTTCAACGTGCAAATCTATTCTATCTAAAAGTGGACCCGAAATTTTATTGAGGTATTTCCCAACCGTGCCAGGCGGACAAGAGCATGGTTTTTCGGGATGATTATAATACCCACACGGACAAGGATTCATGCTTGCTACCAACATGAAATTGGCAGGAAAATCAACTGCTTGTTTGGTGCGAGAAATTACCACTTTTCGCTCTTCGAGTGGCTGACGCATTACTTCTAAAACCGTCCGTTTGAATTCGGGTAATTCATCCAAAAACAAAACGCCATTGTGTGCCAAAGAGATTTCGCCAGGTTGTGGAAAACTTCCTCCTCCAACCAAAGCAGCATCCGAAATCGTATGATGTGGTGAGCGAAAAGGTCGGCGAGCAATCAAAGAAGCTTTAACCCCCAACTTTCCTGCTACCGAATGAATTTTTGTTGTTTCGAGTGCTTCGTGAAGCGTAAGAGGTGGTAAAATTGACGGCAGACGCTTGGCAAGCATCGTTTTTCCTGCACCTGGGGGGCCAATCATAATTACGTTATGTCCACCAGCGGCGGCAATTTCCATGGCTCGCTTGATGTTTTCTTGCCCTTGTACGTGCGAGAAATCAGCATCGTATTCCCCAACCGAATTAAAGAAAATATCTCTGGTATCGGTGACTAATGGCTCAATTTCTTTTGCACCTGTCAGAAACTCAATAGCTTCAGTGAGTGTATTTACAGGAATAATATCTAAGGTATTCACGATAGAGGCTTCCATTGCATTTTCGGCAGGAAGTATAAAGCCTTTGAGTTTGTTTCGGCGAGCTTCAATGGCAATCGGCAAAACCCCTTTGATTGGGCGAAGTGTGCCATCTAAGGCCAATTCGCCCAAAATAACGTATTCTTCTAAACTTTTGGTAGTTCTGATTTGTCCCGAAACCGCTAAAAGTCCCAACGCCATTGGTAAATCGTAGGCCGAGCCTTCTTTACGAATGTCGGCAGGTGCGAGATTGATGACCGTTTTTTGACGAGAAATCTGATAATTGCAGTTTTTCAGTGCGGCATCTACTCGTTGTTGACTTTCCTTTACTGCTCCATCGGGCAGCCCCACAATTGCCATTCCTGTGCCTTGTACGACACTCACTTCAACGGTTATTAGTGTGGCATTTACTCCATAAACAGCAGCCCCGAAGGTTTTTGACAGCATAAGTTTGTATCCTATTTATTTTTAATATGTTGTTTATCAGTGATTTATACTTTGCTTAATCAAAAGCATTCCTATAAATATCATTGGCCGAAAGCGTAAAATCTTCGATTTTAATATTTTTATCCAAGCCATCGTATTCGTGGTTGAGCCATTCGTTTTCGTCAATTCTAATGTAAGACGACACCTTTGGTTCATATTGATTAACCAACAAAATTTGTTTCAACGATTCTATTTTTTTGTAACAATTTAGTTTTTCCAAAAAGCCAATTCCTTCATTTGAATTTGATAAAACCTCTATCACGATTCTTGGATTTAGAGTTGCTGCTACTTGTTTTTCTCTTGGATAAAGTTCGGTAGCACCTTTCACCACCAATACATCTGCATTGAAAGCTTTTTGACATTCGGTGGCATAAACTGGGCGATTACTCCCATAAACTCTGAAATCTTCATACCCCTTTTTTAGTAGTTGGATATAAAGGTTTCCTACGAGATTACCTACCAATAATTCGTGTATTTCGGTTGCTTGACTCATGTATGTAATGATTTCTTTTCCATTAAATTCAACAGTTATTTCGTTTGCCTCTAAGTCTTCTATCAAGGCAAAATACTCCACTGCACTCGCCGAAAACCGATATTCGGCTTGCTTTCCAAGTTCTTCGAGAATTACCTCTTTTAGTGTTTTCGATTGAACAACCATTTGAATATTGCATTTAAAAAATCATTCTTACTATCATTGTTCCCAACGCCAATCTTTGCCAATAATCAATTCATTTTTGAGGTTTTGTTTAATCAAAAACTCTTTGGTTTCTTGGTCGTTCATTTTTTTCACGGGTAAATCCTCGGCTTCTGCCAACGCATAAAGCATCATTGCCGTAAAGCGAACATTGTTTCCGATTTGTTTTTTATCAATCAAATCAAATTTATCGCAGTTTGCGTGGTAACAATTATAAGCTTTTACTGGGAAGTTTCCCGATGGCGAACAAACTGGCACACCTTCAATCATAAATGGCTGGTGGTCAGAATGTAAACCCGCAGAATTCCGATTTGTATTTGTATAAGTCGAATCAATTTCCTTGATTTTTGCACCGATTTCATCAAAAAACTTTTGCAACTCTGGTCGCCCCATCGCATTGAAACCTTTGGCGTTATTAACCATATCAAGGTTAACCATCAACTGAACTTGGTCGATTTTTCCTTCTTCTTTATATTTTTTCACCATTGCTTTCGAGCCAAGTAAGCCTTGCTCTTCGCCCATAAACATCACAAATTCGATGGTACGTTTTGGTCGAAGATTGAGCGATTGGAAAACTCTGGCAATATCCAAGACTGTAAATGAACCGATGCCATTATCCATTGCCCCAGTTGCCAAATCCCACGAATCTAAGTGGCCACCGATAACAATTTTCTCTTTTTTATATTTTTTCGAGCTTCCCGGAAGCGTCGCAATTACGTTTCTGGCTCTAATTGGTCGGCTGAAATTTCGCATATCTATCACGGCCAACAAATTTGGTTCGTCTTTTATCCATTTGCGAATCGCTTTACCACTTTCTACCGAAATACAAACCGCTGGAATCGGAATCAACTCACCAGTTACTGACGCTGTTCCTGTCAAAAGCACTCCACCATCAACAGCATTTGCAATAATTACGCCCGTAGCTCCGTATTTGATGGCCAAAGCTGTTTTTTCGGAACGATGCAAATTCTTCTTTCCTTTATTTTCGGGTGTTTGAATGTTGATATTAAACAACGCAATTTTTCCTTTTACTTCGGCTTTTACTTTTTCAAAGTCAGATTCAATTCCATCGCCACAATCAACAATTGGCCCTTGTAAATGTGAAGAAACTGGCGAATGTGCCAAGGCTACCACTTCTACATCACGGAAGTTATCGCTTCCCTTTGGCACGATTGCCAAACTTACGGTGTCTCTCGCCCAAGATTCCACTTCGAAAGGCAGGTACTTTACATCAACGAAGCCGTATTCTTTAAATAGCTTATAGGCATATTCTTCTGCTTTTTTGCCGTTGGTGCTGCCTGTAAGTCGATGGCCAATGGTTGAAGTAGCATCGCCGAGTGTCTCATAAGAACGCCCACGATAAAGCACATCCTGATTGATTTTGATAAATATTTCTTCGAGGCTATCTCTCTTTATTTTAAACGAAGAAAGAGCAGCAATGATTACTAAGACGATTATCGCAAAACTCTGTTTTTTCATTAGATTTATTGATGGTTATAATTTGTATAGATGACAATTTCGGATTCTACCTGTAATATTAATTGTAAAAATCGTTATTTTTTTATTTTTCCACAAAATGTCTTTATTTTTTCAAAAAAACAGTAATCTCACTCAAAATATTTTTGACCCAATGGTAGAAAATATCGTTTACTTTTGTTGAATTTTTTGAGATTACCATTTCAAAAAATGATTATTTGTAAAAACTATTTTCAAGATATGAGTATCCAACCAAATATGACGAACGCAGGCTTAATCGCCCCAACTGTAGAAGTAAAACCGAAAGAAATAATTACCCACAACCACACTCGCATTGATAATTATTATTGGCTCAATGACCCTGAAAATACTGATGTGATTGCATATCTGAATGCAGAAAATCAGTATTTAGACACAGTAATGTTGCCAATAAAGCCTTTACAGGAAAAGCTTTTTGAGGAAATGAAGGGCCGAATCAAAGAGCAAGATGAATCAGTTCCTGTAAAAGATGGTGAATACTTTTATTATGTAAAATATGTAGAAGGAGGAGAATATCCTGTTTATTGTCGAAAAAAAGGTAACGTGGAATGCCACCCACTCGATGCCGCAGAAGAAATTCTGCTTGATGGCAATGAAATGGGGAAAGGCAAAAAGTATTTTAGCATCGGTGGCTACGAGATTACGGATAATGATGAAATCATTGCTTATGGAGTCGATACCATAAGCCGACGCAACTACACAGTGAGATTCAAAAATCTGAAAACTGGCGAAGTTTATAAAGACCAAATTAAAAATACAGAAGGTGGAAGCTACGCTTGGGCGGCTGATAACAAAACCTTTTTTTATATACTCCGTGACCAAAAGACCCTGCTGGGCTATCAGGTTTGGCGACATGTTTTGGGAACTGACGTAAAAACCGATGTTTTGGTTTATGAAGAAAAAGATAACCAATATTACATGGGTCTTTACCGAATGAAATCGAAAAAGTATATTGCCATCGGTAGTGACCACAACGGAATTGCTTCCGAATATCAACTTTTAGAGGCTGAAAATCCAACGGGCGAATTCAAAACCTTTCTCCCTCGTGAGCGTGGACACGAATACGATATTGAGCATTTTGAAGATAAGTTTTACGTAAAAACCAATATTAACAACGCTTTTAACTTCAAATTGATGGAAGTTAATGAGTATGAAACCAGCGATAAATCAAAATGGAAGACCGTCATTGAGCATCGTCCAGAGGTTTATTTAGAAGGAATTGAGGTTTTCAAAAATCATTTAGTCGTTCAAGAGAAAAATCAAGGTCTTAGCCAGCTTCGTATCATTAATCATTCAACAAAGACAGAGCATTACCTCAACTTTGGCGAACCCGCTTACGATGCAAACATTGGCTCAAACCCAAGTTTCGATACTAATATTCTTCGTTACAGTTATACTTCTTTGACTACTCCAAATTCGACATTTGATTATGATATGAACGCTCAAACCAAGGAATTAAAGAAACAACAAACTGTTTTGGGGGGATTTGATAAAGAAAACTATGTTTCAGAAAGGGTTTTCGTGACTGTGCGTGATGGAGCAAAAGTACCTGTCTCGATAGTTTACCGAAAAGGAACAAAGCTTGATGGAACAGCACCACTTTTACAATATTCTTACGGTTCTTATGGTTATTCGACTGATGCAACTTTTGGTTCGAGTCGCTTGAGTTTGCTTGACCGAGGTTTTGTGTACGCCATTGCCCACATCAGAGGTGGACAAGAAATGGGGAGAGAATGGTACGAAAACGGAAAGATGTTCAAGAAAATGAATACTTTCTATGATTTTATTGATTGTTCGGATTTTCTAATTAAAAACAAATATTGTAGCTCTGAAAAACTTTTTGCACTCGGTGGCAGTGCGGGTGGGCTTCTGATGGGAGCCATCATTAATCTTCGACCAGACTTGTACCGTGGTGTTGTGGCAGCCGTGCCATTTGTCGATGTCGTAACGACAATGCTCGATGAAACAATCCCGCTAACAACTGGCGAATTTGAAGAATGGGGAAATCCTAAAAATAAGGATTCTTATGAGTATATGTTATCTTATTCGCCTTACGATAACGTCGAGGCAAAGGACTATCCTAATTTACTCGTAACAACTGGTCTGCATGATTCGCAAGTACAGTATTTTGAGCCTGCTAAATGGGTTGCTAAACTCCGTACAATGAAAACCGACAATAATATTTTATTAATGCACACCAACATGGAAGCTGGACATGGTGGTGCCTCTGGCAGATTTGCCTCACTTAAAGAAGTAGCGATGGAATATGCCTTCATTATTGACTTGGCCGGAATTATTGATTGAACAAATAATGGCCGATTAATCATTTTTGGATAAATAATATAGTTTTTTGTAGATATTTCTCTCATTTTTTTTTTTCTTTGCTAAAGATTACAGTTAGATTGTGACTTGAAATCCGTTGATTAGTCCAATTTTAATATTATTTCTTAGAAGAAAACAATAAAATTCCCCCAACATGAAGAAGGTAACATTCCTTTTTGTAGCGTTATTGACCTTATCGCTAACAACTCAGGCACAAGATTCTTGTAAGGTGTGTAAACCTTATAAGTGGGAAGTTGGTATTCCGCTTGGTGTCAATCAGTATTTTGGTGATATGCACTGTAGCAAGCCTTATGCTTCGGCTAACAGTATTATGATTGGTGCTTTTGTTCGTCGCCACATCAATGATTATTTTGCAGCACGAGCTCAAATTCTATTTGGTCGTTTAGCAGGAAATGACCTTGACCAACCAGATGGCAGATGGGACTATCGCCGTTTGAAATTCAAAACACCTCTAACCGAATTATCTTTATTAGGAGAATTCTACCCTTTAAAAGAAAGAAAATATACTTGTGACGGAACATTCCGCCGAACACTTTCTCCTTACTTATTTGGTGGAGTAGGTGTTGCTTTCACAAATCCAACTGTCACTGCACAAAATGCGTCACTACAAGATGATGATCCTCGTAAGTATGTAGTTGCACGTTTATTTGACCAAGACCAAGCAAATTTGAAAAAAGCTGCTTTGGTTCTTCCTTTCGGGGTTGGTTTGAAATATAACGTTGCAGAAAGATGGACTATCGGAGCTGAAGTTGGCTACCGCTATGCTTTCTCTGACTATTTAGACGGCACGAAACTTTCTACAACTGCTCTTGGAACGGGTACAGCATTTGAACCAAACGGAAAAGCATATAACGATGGTTACTTAGTAGCTAACTTACTTGGTTCTTACCGTTTTGGTGATAAAGATGGCGATAAAGATGGTGTTGTTGACCGTTGTGATGCTTGTCCAACTGAAAAAGGTTTACGTAAATTCCAAGGCTGTCCTGATACTGACGGCGATGGTATTCCTGACAAAGATGATGCTTGCCCAACTCAAGCTGGCCCAATGGCATTGAAAGGTTGCCCAGATACTGACGGTGATGGTATCGCTGATAAAGATGATGAGTGTCCAACACAAGTTGGTACAATTGCATTGAAAGGTTGTCCTGACCGTGACAAAGATGGTGTAGCTGATAAAGATGATGCTTGCCCTGATGTTGCTGGCGTGAAAGCATTGAAAGGTTGCCCAGATTCAGACGGTGACGGTATCGCTGATAAAGATGATGCTTGCCCTAATGAGGCTGGTCCTGCTTCATTGAATGGCTGCCCAGATACTGACGGTGACGGTATTGCTGATAAAGATGATGCTTGTCCAACAATCAAAGGTGTGGCTTCGGCAAAAGGCTGCCCTGACCGTGATAAAGATGGTGTAGCAGATGCACAAGATAAATGTCCAGACTTAGCTGGTTTAGCCTCAAATGATGGTTGTCCAGAAGGTTATGTAAATGGTCAATTAGTACCGAAAGGATATAGAACTGCAAGTGGTTGCGAAATTTCACAATCAGAATTAGATGAGTTGACTTTCGCAGCTCAAGGAATAGAGTTCTATAGCGGTACAAACAAATTGAAACCAGCTTCATACAAAAAACTTGACAGAGTTTGTTCATTATTGCAAAGATGTCCAGATAGTATCTTACACATCTCAGCATTCAACGATGGAGCAAGTTCAGCAACAAACCTTCGTTCGGCTAAGCTTCGTGCTTGTGCGATTTACGCTTATTTCTTGAAGAAAAAATGTATCAGCAAAGCTCGTATGACTTATGAAGGTCAAGGAGATGAAGACCCAAGTACAGATTATACTACACCAGACGGTAAAAAATCTAATACTCGTGTTCAATTCCAATTGAGATAAATTGTAACACGATTCTCCAGAATCGTCTAAATACAAAAAGAGCAGAAGCCAATGGTTTCTGCTCTTTTTTTGTGAAATGTAGAATATTTCAATACTTTTGGAATTATAAACTCAATCTCTAACTATGAAAAACTCGTTTTACCTTATTCTCTTTTTTCTTATTGGTTCATTTGGTAGTTCAAAAGCACAAACAACGAACCTTACTCCACAAGAATTTATTGCTAAAGTAAAAACCACCAAAGACGCTCAACTACTTGATGTACGCACACCTCAAGAGTGGGAAGCTGGGAAAATTGCATCTTCAAATTGCATTAATTACAATGATGCTGCATTTAAACAACAAATCGAAAAGTTAGATAAAAATAAGCCTGTTTTTGTTTACTGTGCCGCAGGCGGACGTAGCAGTAAAGCTGCATCAATCTTGCAACAAGCTGGTTTTAAGTACATTTATAACCTAACTGGCGGCGGCTATAAGGATTTGACTAATGCTGGGGTGAAGTAAACGTTTTACCACGGAGGCACTGAGAAGCGGTTCGCCGCCCGCACAGAGTTCATGGAAAATATGCTCTGTGTTTCTTCGTATAATACGTGCCTCCGTGGTAAACAGTTCAAGGCTTCTCAGAAAGCAATTTTAATAAAACCCCATTCGTCCAGCCAAAACCATCTTGGCGAGGATATTCTCCGCCCGATAAATCAGAAACATTATATTTATCAACCATTTTGCCAGTAGCTTTATAAATTTTGAGATTATTATAAACCCAGTTTTGCTTGATTTTATTAGCTAAATCATTGAAACCATAGTTTCGTAAACCTTGAATAGCTAAATATTGTAAAGGTGCAAAACCATTTGCTCCATCCCATTGCTGATTTGTTTGATTTAAAGTTGTCATTAAGCCTCCTGCTTGCAAAAACTTGGTTTCTAAAACCTTCGCAACTTTTTCGGCTTGGACTGGTGTGGCGATTTTGAAAAACAATGGATAAACCGCCGCCAACGAATATACATCGGTTTGTTTTCCTGCCACAAAATCATAATCAAAATAAAAACCTGCTACTTCATTCCAGAAATAGTTATCAAAAATAGCTTTGCGTTTGTTGGCCAATTGTTCTAAGCTTTTTGCATATTCTGGTTCATTTTTGGCTTTATAAATGGCTGCAAGTGTCAATTCCATATCATAAAGTATGGCATTCAAATCAACTGGTAGAATATCGGTTGTATGAATTGTTGCGAGGTTTTGACCATCACGCAGCCAACGGCTGGAAAAACTCCAGCCAGATTCTGCTCCCGAACGCAAATCTCTGTAAATTTGATTTACTTTTCTGCCCGATTTATTCGCTATCAGTATATCTTCTTTGTAGGCTTCGGGGCGTGGGGTATCTTTGTCATCATAATAACGATTGAGCATGCCATCTTTTCCAATAAAAACCGTTTTTCGGTAGGCTTTATCGCCTTTTTTACGAGCTTCGTTTTGTTTTTGAGCATCTTCGCCACCGTTTTCAACGGCCATCCAATATTGATATTCTCGCTGAATTTGCGGTAATGTTTGCACTAATTTATCTTCATGCCCTTTCATTTCAGACAAAAGTTTTACCATCGAAGTAAAAAAAGGTGGCTGCGAACGACTAAAATAATAACTACGATTTCCACTCGGAATATGACCAAAATCTTGAATCAATTGGGCAAAATTCAAAACCGTATTCGACATCAAAGAGTCTCTTCCCGAAACCTGTAAACCCAACATCGTAAAATAACTATCCCAATAATTAACTTCGCTAAATCTGCCATCAGGCACTATATGAGGCTTCAATAACGGCACAAGCGTTCCGCCAATATCTTTAGGTTTTCGAGTCAAAACCGACCATAATTCATTGATATGCTGCTCAGCTGTATTATTCGGATTACTCACATAATTATTATTTCCGCTTGAGGGCATCGTGAAATTTTCCAAAATAAATTTTCTTAAGTCGAAATTTTTAGACTTTTTCTGCTCTTCATATTTTTTCATAACTTCCTCTGCTTTTATCTTAGGCAGGCAATCTGGGAAAGTTTTTGAATCAGCAAAAACTGCTTTTAATTGTACTTCCTTGAATAACTCACCATACTCTTCATCAGGCGATTTATATGTTTTTTTTGATACCGTATCGCCACACCCTAAGGCAATTATGCTAATGATAATTGTCAAAAAAGCGTGTTTTAGAAAATTTGTTGTCATCCTAATCGTTAAAATTTGTGTTACGTATTTCTTAAAATTTGTCTAAATAATATAATCTTTACCGTTGAATAATATTCAATTGTAATGTTTGTGCTAAAAGTAGTAATTTCGTATTAATAAAGGCTGAAATATCAAAATATAACTATGCGATTTTGAGAATCGCTCCACAATATTCAAATAGACATGAAATTCATTAAAATAGTTTTAGGTTTTATTCCTTTTTTCGCAACCGCACAAGTTGATTTACAAGCCGTTGGCACTTGTCCAGAAACCAGTTATTCATTTTTCCGTCAAGGCGTAAAAGAGCAAGAGTTTACAAAAACGTATGACACTCAAGGTCGAATTCTGAAACAAACCAGTAATTTTTCGAGCAAAAATACGGGAAATTATACAGAAGAATATACGTACGAATACGATGCCGCAGGAAATAACACCGTTATTACTTACAAACGAAATGGTGATATAAAGAAAGTGACTAAGAAAAGCTTTGATGAGAATGGGCAATTATTGAACGAATCTATCAATGCTGGGGTAAATCTTCTCTCAGTCAATACACCGTCATTAAACGGAACTCAAAAAACACAGATTTTTTATGCCGAAGATGGAAAAACTGAAACTATACGAGAAATTACAAGCATAAATACCAAAGGTCAACTATTGAAAAAAGAAGTGAAAGACCCATCGGGAAAGATTTTGATGTCGGATACAAAAACTTATAATATTCAAGGAAAAATCACCCAAGAGGTGCATTTCGATGCCACAGATAAAGTCATGACTCAAACCGATTTTGTGTATGATGCCGCAGGAAATTTAGCAAGAGATAAAACCTTGAGGAATAACGTAGTTTTTGCTGAAACAAAGCACGAATATGATGCAAAGAGCAAACTTGTTCTAAAAACTCGCCTCAACGGTAAAGGGCAAATTGATTATTATTTCACCTACGAGTACGATGCAAACGGCAATATGACAAAAGAAAATTATTTCTATAACAATCAAGTCATAAGTGTTCGTACATTTGAATATGATTTTAAAGGAAATAAAATCAAAGAATCATATTTGGACAAACTCGGCAGTGTAAACATGTATAAAACGTGGGAGTTTGCTTGTAAATAGTTTAGTCCACGGTCGATAGTCCATAGCCCACAAAAACACAAAATATTGATTATAATATTTTATCGTGAGTTTCTTACTCATTCTAAAATCAAAATAGTTTCTATTTAAAAAAATCAAAAACAATCATAAAAATCTGATAAATCATAGTTTAAGATGGTAGCTGAAAAAATTGATTATGTTGCCGAAATCGCTCGGTTGAAAAAAGAAAAAAATGCAGTTTTGTTGGTTCATTATTACCAAATTGCCGAGATTCAAGACATTGCTGATTACATTGGCGATAGCTTGGGGCTTTCGCAGCAAGCAGCCAAAACCGATGCTGATATGATTGTTTTTGCGGGAGTGCGTTTTATGGCCGAAACAGCCAAAATTCTTTCGCCAAACAAAAAAGTAGTTTTACCAGATTTTAATGCAGGTTGTTCGCTCGAAGAATCGGCTCCTTACGCTGAGTTTAAGGCATTCAAAGACCAGCACCCTGACCATATTGTTATTTCGTACGTAAACTGTTCAGCCGAGCTAAAAACGCTTACTGATGTAGTTTGTACAAGTAGTAATGCTGTGAAAATAGTTGAGAGTTTCCCGAAAGACCAAAAGATAATCTTTGCTCCCGATAAAAACTTAGGCGGCTATATCAATCGAGTAACTGGCCGAAATATGTTGCTTTGGGACGGTGCTTGTATGGTTCACGAGACTTTTTCAGGGAAAATGATTACTGATTTGAAAGCTAAGCACCCAAATGCCGAAGTGGTGGCTCACCCAGAAAGCGAAGAATCGGTATTGAAATTGGCAGATTATATTGGCTCAACAACTGGTCTCTTGAAACATGTAATCAATAGTCCACAACAAGAATTTATTGTGGCTACTGAGTCGGGTATTTTGCACCAAATGCGTAAATCTGCTCCTGAAAAGAAATTTTATGTAGCCCCTACTTCAAAAAATGGACATTCGTGCAAAGCATGCTCTGATTGCCCACACATGAAGCTAAATACACTCGAAAAACTATATTTGTGTTTGAGAGACGAAACGCCAGAAATAAATCTTCCAGCTAAAATGTTGGCCGATGCTCGTAAACCAATCGAAAGAATGCTGGAGCTTTCTGCAAAGTTTGGACTGTAATCTGTGAAGCGAAGTTCCACTTCGCAAATAAAAGTAAA
>NZ_JBELAU010000026.1:0-32559 GCF_040253585.1 Emticicia sp. W12TSBA100-4 | reverse complement strand
ACCCAAAATATTATCACTTGCGTTTACAATGTTTTCATTAATAATAACGATAAACATTATTTTGTGACCAACCGCCCAGACTGGGTAATTAGCTAATACCATTCTTTTTTGAAGATATGTGCTACCTCCTGCAATGCCTGTCGGAATAGTTATTGTCTGATTTGAAGTTGATATGCTCGCACCATTCAAACTCTCACCATTTGCCGTTTCAGTAACTATATTATACAAAAAGGTGCTTTTTGTAACATTGTCAAGATTACTTGCACTTGCAGCTGCTTCAGTTGCTTTTGTCGTAGCAGTACTTGCACTCGCAGCCGCCTCACTTGCTTTTGTTGTAGCAGTACTTGCACTCGCAGCCGCCTCACTTGCCTTTGTTGTAGCAATAGCAGCTTGAGCTTCTGCAATTCCCGCCGCTTCAATTGTATCGCTCAATGCAGTCGCAATAATATTAATATCCCAATTTTCCGAAAAACTTACACTTTCATTTACGTTGATTTCAACCAAAAAATCAATCAAATCACTGCTCACAGTAGCTTCCGTAACGGCTGATACAACCGATTTCATAATCGACATGTCATAGATTTTGCTTTTTCGTAAGCCTATTTCGCTATCAACGAAGCTTATTTGCATCTTATACTCACCAACTTTATACAATGTATCGGCTGGTTCAATGCTTGCTATATATACATGTCCAGTTTCATCAACCGTTAGTCCATCTGATTCCGAAAAACTCAAAAATATCTCTGTATTTCGAGCTCTAATTTCCAATTTTACTTCACTAAGTCTCGAAACATCATAGTCTTGATTAAATACAATTCCAAAACGTCTGCTTTCTCCTTCAAAAAAATTTATGTTCATAATATTTTTAGAATTAAGTAGCCAGCGGCCAGTCCAATACTAATATTTTTTATGGTGTGCTTCACACTAAGCCACCTTTGTTTTCGATTTTCTTTTCGCTGTTGGAGCAAAAGATTTTCGAGCCGTTCGGCCAGATATTTGCTTCGAGTTTTTTCGGCCAGTAGCTGAATACTTTTTTCGCTCAGCTCGTTGTCCATTCTGTTGTAGTCGTCTATCAGCTCGTCGCAATCCAGACTGTCGCTCTTTACGCTCCTCTCTAAGTAGCTTCCTACATTCACAGTCTTCGCCTTCAGCAAAGCCAAGCCTTTCTCTTTTTCTTCTTTCAAGAATTTTTCTTGCCCGAATCCGCTTATTGGTAGCAGACATAGTATCCAAAACAGCATTGGCACTATCTTTCTTAATTGTCTCATTTTTCTGTATAGTTGAAATTGAATCTAAAACCCTTACCGTTTCCTTCATTACGCTCTTCGTAACTACCTGCGTTTCTTTTACTTGTCCGCAGTTCTTAACAATCATTATCAGTAGGAGCAGAGCCACCAGCCCAGCCACCGCAACAAATAGTTTATTTTTCATTCGATTTTATTTTATTCGATAAATAATCGCCTAATTTTTCACCCGCCGAATATGCCTTTTTCCGTAATCCTTTGCCAAAATCATAGATAATCACCATCACAAGCATGCTAATAAAACCACCGATCAGATACCAGAATTTTGCCATTGCCGACACCAATTCTACGTGTTTCCACTCGCACCAGGCTCCAGCTGTATACACCCCAAAAGTGTAGCCAACAATAGCACTTACCAAGGCTTGAGTATTATTCATTTTTTTGTCTTCCATAAACAGCCTCGTGTAAGCAAAACTGCCAGAAAAGCAGGCAATCGTATTGATTATCGAATCAATATTGATACTTCCAATGTGCCAATCATGTCCAGATTGACCTTGAAATAAGTGCAGGCTCAGCATAGTCATTAATCCAATCGTAACTTCCAGAGCGGTTTCAAAAATCGGTTTGTGCATTGTAGTTTGAGTTTGAACATTTGTTTTCATTTGTATATATACTTTAAGGTTTACTCCGCAATCTCAAAGTGCATCCAGTCGTAATTTTTCTCACGCCCGTAGCTCACAAATCCATATTTGTAGAAAATATCAATCATGGGCTTATACTCATCTCGGCTGAATTGGGCTTTTGGTTTTCCAACCTTTAAGCCATTACGAGCTGGGTCAAGGTCAATCGCAATACCCCAACTGTGGCGGCTCCAGTCATTGCCACCTCTCATTTTTCGATAATTATAAATACCTCCAAACAAGTCAATACCCAATTCCTTAATTTTTTCATAGCCATAGTGTTCCAATAAGTCTACAAGAACAAACATCAAATTTGGGGCAATCAAATCGTGGCATCTTACGGTTTTTACCGTAACTTTTGTATCCCATGCAATACGCATCGGGTAGGGCAGTTCAAGAGTTACAAGATGTTTATCTCCTGGTTCACCATATTTTGCAATTATTTCCTTAGTGCTAAGCATCCCAATCGTTGTCTATATAGTTTTCATTTCTGCAAAATCCTTCATCAAATCTAAATTCCATGCCGTAGCCTACCGCCGTATCAAACACCTGGTCCACTGGGTAAAAGTCAATCGAGTTTTCATCAATTATCCCAAGTGGAAATTCTCGCTTCAAATTCATCTTGAGCAGCTTTGCCAAAATTCCTATACACATCGCAAAAGCATCATCTTGTACCTGTACTTTATCAAGGTCATTACGATCCAGCTTTTTCACAATCTCAAACGCCCCCACATACATCATCCGAGTCTGTTTTGATCCATTCTGCACCATCTTAGGCTCACATTTTAGCAGTACCATCGTCCATTTTGTCATGTCAAGCTTAGTCCGTTGTCCTGCCAAAATCTCGGCTTGGCTCATCGAGGCAAATTGTCGCTTCTGAGGCGTATGTCCAATCGGCTTATATTTTGTAGCTATTTCCTCAAAAAAAGCCTCGTATGTCTTAATCTTTGCCATATTTTATGTGTTTGATGAGCTGGCTTTTAATTGCTCGTTAATCTTCAAATCATACTCAATAAATTCAAAAACAGTCCAGGCATTTTCCTGATACATTGCCATTTTTCGGTCTGGAGTCTTAGCATACTGTACCAATTTTTCGTGGTAGGCCAGTACCATATTTCGTATATCAGCATACTTAATTTCTTTCTTTTCTGTGCTTTCACCCTCCAATACCTTCGGAAATACCCGCTTAAATCTCGCTTCAAACAAAGCCCTGCATCCTGCCCAAAACTCGGCAATCAACAATAAGATCGGTCGCTCAACTTCATTCAGCAGCCTATTGGCAATCTCAGCATTCATCGAGCTGTCATATTCCTTTTCTCTATCTTTTCGGTAGAGTATAGCCGCCAATTTCGCAAGATGCTTATCATTTTTTGATTTGTACCAAAGCAAAAACTGCTCATCCGCTTCCACCCATTGCCCAAATCTGATAGATGGGCATCGGCTTGCTTGTCCCACCAATCGCAAGCGTTTTATGCTCAGTACTGGTAGCTTTTGCTCAGTCAAGCCCTCGTTATTTGCCAAGAATATCTCCGCACAATCCACCGCCCATTCTGCCACTCGTTCAGGCTCGCAAGCCTTCACCAAAATCAAAAAAGCTTCTTCGCTCAAGCAAGTCCTGAGCCATGCAAAAGCAAACTGTGCCTTTGTCAATCCCTGCTCTTCTTTCAGTTCTTGCCATTTCAGCAAAATCAAAAGCTCGCATTCGTTAAGTCTTTCAGGCAGCATCACCGAAAATTCTTCTTTATCTGTCAGTACTATCATACCCAAATTTGAATCAATAATTTTGATGGTCGAAGGACAAAACCTATCTCCCGAATGCTCCAAAGAAAGCCGATCCATGCTCAATATGATTTTTGTAAGGCCCGGTTGTTTCTTCAGGTTCTGAAGGAATTTCCCAATCAAGAGCTGCGGCATTTTTCAAAATGAATTCAAGCATCAAATCTCTTCTACGGTGAAACGCAGTTTGTAATCCAATTTTCTTACGCTCAATTTTATCAATACTGGCTTCCTTACTGCCTTTAGCTTTATTGGCCGAAGTATCATCGTGTATCGTCAGCGTGCCATATCGGTCAATCACTACGGCCAGCTGGTCGAGAGCTCTATACAAAGCCTCATTTGCCACTACGGGCTGCACATACTTATACAGCAGCGTTTCGTAAGCTTTCTTTTTAGTGTTATCAGTCCCAAAATTTCTACTATACAATTTTTGTAGAGTAGTCTCAGGTATCAAATCCTGAATAACATCAAGCTCAACATCCTCGATATAAGGCAATAGGCTCAAAAAGACCTGTCTTGAATCAATAATTCGATACTCAGCTGTTGTTCGTATCAATCGAGAATTCCGAACAGTGTAAGCAGTCGAAGCTTTCCAGGCTTGAAATTTTGCTGGATTAGTGTTGCTTTCATTATCTTCCAGATACTTGAGCATATCTTCTACCTGAGCCATGCCCTTAGCAAATAAGCTCAGCGATAGGTCTTCTTTGTCTTCGGCAGTCGCTTGTCTACCTCTATCAACCTCATACTGAACGCCCGATGATGAAATGCTCACCTTCGCCATCGGCAAGTACAAAAACATCCCAAGGTTCGCTGCTGCACTTTTCACAATGCTCACCAGCTCCGTGTCCCAAGCATTTTGCGATGTTTTCGATGCCAACCATTGCTCAACCGAGCAATACGGCAAAATATATTTTCGCATTGCAGTGTCAATGTCACTTTCAAGCAGCTGCACATCAAAGCCAACATTTACTGGGATATAAGTCCTAAAATCATCGTTATTATCAAATACCTGCATCATGGTTTTGTAGCTGTTTCACGCTTGTTTGGCGTTACGTTATTTTGAGTTTGTAAATAAGGAGTCACCACTCGAACCTTTAGTTTCTGCCCTTTCGGGCCTTTCATATTGTTGTATGCCAAAGCCAGATCAAATACCTGAAGTATCGGTTTTAAATGTCTGTTTGCCGTTGACATCTTAATATTGAAAGCTTCACGTTTGTCAGAGCCACTGCCTGCACCCATACCTGAGCCTTGTCCAGCTCCCTGGAGCGTCTTATCAATCCCGCCCGACTGTCTAATCTGAGATTCCGCCTCACGCATCAAATCCAAATGACCCGACTCGTACACCGTTCCATCGAGTTTGTTGAATGTCCAGCTTGAGTATTCTTTTTTTATTAAATTCTCGATACGCTTAGTAGTGATCACATTCTTCCCAGTATTATTAGTCCCGTGTAGCATCTTATGAAAGTGCGACAGCTCTTCAAGCATAATCGCTTCAATCTCTTTTTCATCAGCCTTTTCCCAACGCTTTTTATACTTTACTTGCATATACTTTTCATCCACCTCAATATGATATTTCGGTGACATCTGATTCTCAAGACTGTAGAAAAAACTCTCAGTGAGCTTCAGCTTAATATCCAGCCATTTAGAAGTTTTGGCAGAGTAAACAGGTGGGAGCGGGTAGTAAGTGCGGTGTGTAGGTATCGGCACACGATATATCATGTTTCTGAGCGTCGATGCTCTCACGCCCTCAATCGTATCAATCATCGGGTCATATACCGCAATTTTACGAGTTTCTAAGGTTGTCGACTTATGCCCAAGCGACCAGTTTCTATTGAAATATCCAAAATTAATCCAGCCATTAGCATCTTGCTTGCTCCATCTGAAGTGTGCAGCAGGCAAAGCATTCACCATCATCATATCGTCCGAAATCACCAATTCTGGCACAGGCAAGCCATGAATTTTGTAGTCACGCAGCATCTGAGCAAAAGCAAAAATCGTCATCGGATGCTCAAAAAATTCTTCCGTCTCAGTCGTAATCTCAGGCACAAAAATCCGCTCATTATTTTCTACAATCTCATAGCCACACTCAAGACCAACGCCGTACAAAAAGTCCAGGCTTTTGTCAATCGCATCCGTAAGCGTGTTGTCACTTTCCACCTCCAGTTCCCATTTATTTGGCAGGTCATTTGCATCACCCCAAGCCGCCACATCATCGCTGCCACTCCCAATCGGCGATTTCTCCAAGCCCTGAGTAGGCTCAGTGGTCGTTGATTTTCCAAAAGTAATTTTAGCCCCAATGTCCGGCATCCAAGCAATTCCCTGCTTGATGGCGATTGGTGCATCACCAGATAATTTCTTTACCATTGATAGTCAATATTAGTCTAAGATGAACCTTTACAATTTTTTCACGGTCATAACTTCCATCAGGATTAGCCACCAGCACCGCAAAATTTTTAGTTTGATTAACCCAATGATTTGGGCCTTTAGGAGTAATCCCTTTCTCAAGCTCTCGCTCGATTTTAAGGTTTTGTTTCGGCGATTTCTTCGATAACGCCATCGAATTATCGAGCAGCACCGTAAGCGGTAGCTCCATATAATCGCCACCTTCTCCAGTAGTTTTGTTGAATGTCACAAAACCAATCGAAAAAGGCTTCGCCACTCCATGAGCATTTCTCAGCTCCATAATGGCACGAGCTTGTTCGTAGCTGATTGTTTCCGAAAAAATCTTTTCCATGATGCTAATTTGCACCATAGTTAATATACCTTGAAGGACAAAAAATAGGAGGGGAGCAAAAACCAAACCTCACGGCATGAACGCAATTTGGGCAGGTTTTGTGGGCAGGAAGAAGCCAGGGAAAAAAAGCTGGTCAGATTGTGGGTATGTCTATTATACAACGCCGACGAAAAACCCCACCAACTTGGTAGAGTATTTTCGTTTTGAGTTAATTTTTATAAATTAATTGCTCACAAAATGTATATGCTTGCTCGTTAAGCGTTGCCGCTCCACCTAAAGCATTACAAAATACTTCTTTATTTTTTCGGGCGTGTGTGGTGTAGTTTGTAACTCCTTGAAATAAACCAAATGCGTTTTCGCCAAGTGCTGCACATTCCTCCGTAATGCAATAATTCAGATTATTAACTAAATTTTGCTTTCGGGTGCTCATTTCAACCTTCCCCAGTTTTTCTTCTTCTGTCATGTTTGTAAGTCGCTCAATTAATGCAAATTTTAATGTTGCATCAATTTTGATTTTTTCCATACTTTCCATTTTGGAAAATAGTTGTTTTCGTTCCTGCATAAATATTTCAAAACTTTTTAACATTGAATCTATTTTGCTGTCATGGTTACGGGTATGATATACATTTAGATTTCGGAAAACTCTGGAAAATCTGTTTTGGCATCGAATCATTTTTGAACTGTTGCCAATAAAAAAGCCTGTTGAGCTGTCGTGACTATTACCAATTAGCATATAATCTTCAAAATCATAGCCCAATACTTGTATAGGTTCGGTACATTTTAGAAAAGCTAAAACTTTTTTTCCATTGTCGAATTCATCAAAACATTGGAGGGGAAAACCTGTAATATCCTGCATTCTGTTGACAACCTCCTTAAATCTTGCGTTTGTGGTGGGTGTGTACGATTCCTTTGCAACGTTTAATAATTTGCCGTTATCATTTCTAAAAATCGCTTTGTGGCTTTTTAATTCAACATTATTTGAATAAACCTTTTTTTCTGTGATGTCCCAATTTAATAATGTGTCCATAATTTTATTTTGAATGATACGCCACCGACTGGGCGAACGCTATGATTAATTGATTAACTTTTTTAACTACCTTTTTTTGCCTTTCGTGCAATGCCATTGCGTTTTGCAACTGCTGTAAATTTTCTGCTTTGTAATTTTTAGAAAATTCCTCGTGTAAAAATTGCTGTACTTCTCGAAGCCTTACAAACTGAACACACGAACCAATCAAAAAATATTGATACCTTTTTGCAATAAATAGGCATGTGCATATCTCAAACGCATACATTGTATCCGTCCAAACTGCATAACAATTCCGTATTGGTTCTTTGAGTGGTCGCCCTGCGTGGTCGCCGTGTGATTGAATGTAAAAATTGGCTTTTTCAGTACCGGTGTACTTTTTTAGCCTTAACATAAGAAAAAGATAAAAATAAGTTATATTTGCACCGTTGTAACTGTTCAACGGTTGTAACAAAATTTAAGTTATGCCCCCAATATTAGTAGTATTGAGGGCATTTTTTTGTTAAAATATGCTTAAAAGTTCTTTTTCTACTTTGCTGAGATATTCTCGCCCCTTTTGAATTGATTTATCAAGTGCTTCCGTAATAATTTCAACATTTGCAATAGTTACTTCTTCATCATCTTCTGAATTCATAATTAGCATTTTGAGTGTTCCCCCTTCATGCTTTTGCTTGAAATTCTCAATAAATTGAACACGCTTTGAAAAATCATCAAAAAGGGCTTTTTTCTGATTTCCTTGATTAAGCATTTCAAGAACTTCATGAACTGTTAATTGTGGCGTGCTTTGCACTGGTTGGATAATTGAAGGCTCTAACGTTTGAACGTCTGAATTTTGGGCAATAGATGTGCCTTGAGTAGTTTTTGAAACTGCTGTCATGATTGTAAAAAAATTTAAGTTATAAATGTGTTTTTATGAAAATCACCCTGTTAGTAGCAGGTTTTTGCGTTCTTTCCATATATAAAAATACAAAAAAATCGTCAGAATACAATGAAAAATACAAAAAATATTTGCATAAATTTCTGATTATCAGCCATTTAACAAAAATTTGAAAAATTTTCAAAAATCTGTCTCACAGAAAAGGACGTTGCACGCCCTATAATAAAAAAGCGTTCGCCTAAAAAAATCGTACTGATATGTGATTAGGGCATTTAAAAAGTGGGGAACCGCCCCACTTTTTAAATGCCCAACGTCCTTATAAATTAATGCGAAGGTTGCCCCATATTTAATGCTCAACGTCCTTATAAATTATTTTGCGGCCATCGCTATCTTATAAGTACTATCTCTGTACATTAAATCATAGTGAAGGATTTGGTCAAGTGCTTCAGGGCCGTGAGTAGCGTCTTGTGGTGGTGTCTTCTTGTCTGTCTCGCTCGACTTATCCTTTTTTATTTGATGCCCATCTTGAGTATCTTTTATCTTTACTGGAGTGTCTTTGCACAGTTCATATAGCTTATCACAAGTTTGAAGATTGAATGCAAAAGTAAAATCAAGCTCTCCTTTCCACAGCTTTCTCCAGTTTTCAAATGTATCTTCATGGTTCAGTGCTTGTCCAAGGTAAACTTCTTCTACTTCATAGCCTGCATCTTCATATACTGCTTTCACATCGTCAATCTTAGTGTTGAGACCTGCACCTTTACCTGCTATCATAGTGTGGTTATAGATAAGTCTAATCTCAGATATTGGTGCACCTTCAAAATATTTGCAAATAGTATTTGCGACAGTAGTGTGGTCAGTTGGTGAGCCAGGAATGGATATATCATAAAAATACCCGATTGTGTGCCTTGTATTGTTATAGAATTGGGTAACAGCTGCACAGTTATGCACTGCATTACAATCCATAACGATATCAAGCGGTGTGTTTGAATCAATATCATTCTGCCACCGCCAATCTCTTTTTGTTGATTCAGCTCTATCAACGTACTCATAGTCAATGCCATCATATCCATGCTTTTCTTTCGATAGGTCAGGATAAAAGCAATTGTCAACTTCATCCTGTTCTTTGTTAAGTACAGATACTTCCCAATCAATTGGCGATAAGGACTTTCTTAGTTTCTTTATAGCCGAAACACCTAATACGTGAATGTTATCAAGTGTCGATGCTCTTGCCACATAAACTAAGTCTCTTCTCATTTCATTCAGTAAATCATCACATTCTTTAATTGCGTCGATGAGCGATTCTTTGAGCTTCTTTGATGCAGTTTTTGACTGTTCTTTAAGTTGAAGTCTAAGCTTTTGAATACTTAGTATATCATTGACAGTTTGTTTATCAACCTGATTGTCATAGCCAAGAATCCAACGCCCTTTTACGTCCCTGGGTAAATCGCTCTCGATGAGAATTGAATGATGTTCAGATAAATCACCAAATATTCCGCCATTAGGTAGTTTGTTTGCTCTACCACCACGCAGAGTTGGCATTACATCATCACGGACTATATCCCCATTTAGTTTTCGGCCTTCAAAGAAACATCCATAATCAAAGGATTTTGAGTTCACAAGGGCTTTTCTATCAAGGCTAACGAGCTTTGTAGCCGAACCATTAATCCAAAAAATAAAGTATTTGGGGTTATCCACTTTTAAATATGGGTCAGGGATTTTTAGCTCCTTTGGTGGCATAGTATATAGCCAGTAATGTACATTTTCTTCCAGCCCCAAGTCAGCCCAGCCTTGTTGCAGCTCTGGAATAATTGTATCAATTAAGTGCGTATAACTTGCTGATAATACAAAGCCAGTTGAGCTTGGTAATTTCTTAGCTCTATCATAGACCCATCCCGCTGAAACGCCTCTCGTCTTACCTGTACCACGTCCAAATAAAATTACCGTTATGGCGGCATTGACCAAAAAAACCTTTAATTGTGGCAAATTTCTATGAACTTGCTTCCAAATATTATTAATGAGCTGGTACATAATCTACATCTATTATCTCTCGTTCTCGTTGAATTTTTTTTCTTCGACTGAAGGCTTCCTTGAGCTTTGTCAATCCTTCCTGCCCCAAATCATGGACATCTTTGAATAGTTCAGGGTGGAAACCAATTTCAACATCAGGAAGATGTAATTTTTTTTGGTCAATCATCTGGTTTGTTCCTAAGTATTTCTCGATTGCAGCATCACGGTTTTTATCAGCTAATGCCATTGATTTTGCATCTCCAAGCTCTTTTGCAGTTTTCCAAGTTGTTTCAATTTTTTGAAGATGAATATCTACCCAAAATGCCCGGGATAATTCTTGTGGAATTGTAGCAAAAATCTGTGGTGTAACTGTTACGGCCTTCCATGCTGAAGAGAAAGAATAACCATGTTCATTATGCAGAATATTAACTACCTCTGTTCGTGAGCCATGCTGAAGAAATAATTCTCTAACCATGTGCATTTCAACCAATTGCTGCTCTGCACTATCAGTGAAAAGGTATTGTTTTTCATCTGAAAGTATCAAATCAAGCATGATTTTTTCAGGCGTTTTTTGAGTAACAACTTCTATCTTATCTTTGATACTTTTATTGCGTTTTGCCATTTTAGTACAATTTTTTGGGCTTCAGATGAGCCATTTTTGGCCTGTTCGATAATAACTTTCCTGATAGTGGCTTCGGTTAGGAGCTGACCTTTTAGGATAGCATTTTCAACAGTGTTTGCTTCTTTGGTAAGAATAAGTTTCACTTCCTTTTCTGTGAAAAGTAATGCCCCATATTCTTCAGCTTCCTCTAAGTTCATACATCCACTTTTTATGAAATTCGACTGATTCCTTTTTGCACATTATAGTACCTGCCTCTGTTCGGCGATTAATTGTCCAGTTGGCCGTATATACCACACTGATATGCCAGTTTTCATTTTCAAATAGAATAATTTTAGCATGATTTGCGGTTAAAAAAATGTCATCAAAAATTACCTGGGCATAACCAAAAGTCTTAGCGTTGTGAGTGGGTATTTTCCTTTCTAAAAAACCTGATAAACTTAATATTTTGCCTTCTCGCTTTAGTTTTTCAAGTTTTTCGAGAGGTTTTTGAGAAATTGCCCATGTAGCAATATGCACATGAGCTGGACCGATTATATTAATTATCTTTTCAAATAATTGGTGGCTGCTCCACGAGCCGTGAGTTACAAACTCGATTGCAGCATCAGGTTCGATTAGTTTATCAAGCTTGTTTAATTCGTCAGGGTTTATGTAGTTTGATTTTACCTTTCGTACCCCAAAATCATAATCTTTTTTCTCAAGCTGAGATGGTTGGCATTCTATGTTTTGTGTAGAGAAAAGCATCGCCTAATACTGTTTTGATTTTATTATTTTCTTCGATTCTTGCCTTTAGTTGTTCCGTTTTTGAAATATCATTTTTCCACTTTTGGGCATACTTATAATTCTTTTCCCAAAGTGCATTCAAGTCTTTTTCAGGCATCATCGAGTATTCCTTCTTTTCCTCAGTTATTACTTTTGCTTCAGGTAATTTACCAAACTCATCATAGTGGTTTGTTAAGTCCCAAAGTGGTTTGATAGCATCAAAATCTCCCAGGATAAGTGCAGCCTTTTGGCGTCTTTTTTCCTTCGTCTCATCATCGTTAATACTCCTAAGAGCTTTGAGCTGTGAATGTGCATCACGTGCCTCGAAATAAAGTTGTTTTCTCTGCTTAATAGCTTCTGTTACTTCGACTGGAGCATCTTTCTGTTCTGAGCGTTTTGGTATCTCCTGAATTGTTTTAGCAACTATCTGAGGCTTTATTAATTCATCTGTCTTAGAATATAACTTTTTCAATTCTTCAAGTAGCCTTTCCGAATTATACTCATCTTCGCCTTCAGCAAACATATTTTTGAGGAAACTATTATCCCCAAATCTGTTATATATCTCTACACCAAGTTGATAGTCTTGAGGGCCATTAAGCCAGATTTTGATTAGTTCTTGCATAATCCAAAAAAAGGTTTCCTTTCAGAAACCTTTTTTATTTGATGGTTATATTTATTTTTGTTCTGACGAAGCTGCTTGAGCTGCTGTCTTCTCTTTTTTGAAGACTTTACAGCCATCCATTACGAGCTCCCCAATTTGTTTGTCATCCAAATGATTGGCATTGTATGCTTTGCCATTGTGAATGAAAACGGGGTCTTCACTTTCGAATGTGTAATTGCTATTTTTGAGCTTCATAATTAGTACGTGATTGTGCCGGTATAAACGGCAGGTAGATATTTCTTCGCAGTTACGATAAATTCAATGTATTTTTCACCTCCTGTAGCTTCACCACCTACGATGTTTACAGAGTCAGGTTTAATCATTGCCATGTAACCTGTTGTTACACCATTCGTGCGTCCCAAAATTCTTACTGGACCGTCATTTTCTTGGAAACCAAAAAGAAATCTGCGACCGAGTAAGCCATCCACAAATCCTTCATTGTGTAAAGTTTTTTGAATTTGAATTTTTACTTCTGGTTCCCATGAATTTCCTTTGCTTTTTGCTGAATAAGAGTTTTTATCAATGATACAAGGCACTTTCAAGGGTTTCTTGTTAGTTTTCATTGCAATACTTCCCGTAATAGTTAGCTTGTTTTCAAAAGCAGTTGTATTTTGACCAGCTACCGCATTGCCCCATGCGGTTGGATATGTTTCAATATCTTGCGGGTCCCAAATCGTTGATAAATCGCTAAGACCTGAGTCTTTTTTTTCGTAGCAATCATCGTATTGGGCTGATTCCAATGTCTCTAATGTACATCCCATTTTATTTTTAAGATTTTAAGTTGAACAATGAAAATTACTTAGACAATACTAAGACACCTGATTTCATTTCAACCAGTTTCTTGCATAGTTCTGCATTCTTTTTGGCCTTTTCAGCCTCCCAAGTCGTACTGTCTTCGCCTTGTGTTTCTCCTGGTACGCTAAACTTTGGAGCAACGAAAACGTATGTCTTTCCATCTACCTTGCAAGTGTGCAAACCTCCCTGTTTTGATTTCTCATCAGTTAATTTGTCTTTCAGGTTTTTAGCTTCAGCAGTGGCATCTTCGGCAAGTTTTTTATTTGCTTCAGCTTCATTGGCTTTTTCTGTAGCTTCTAAAGCTTTAGCTTTTGCAAACTCAATGAGTTCTTCATTGGTCATTTTTTCAAATTCTGTATTTTCCATTATTGTGATTTTTTAATCAATAAAGTACATGGTAATTACCAGGTACTTTATTGAAAAGTTAATGAATGATTAAGCTGACAAATCTTGGTCACTTACGTACACCAGTTGTGGTGTCACAAAGTTTTCACCTTCCCACCAGTCAGTCGCAATGTCCACAGTATAAATTCCTGATTGCCAAATATCCATGATGCCACCATTACTGCCATTTTTCATGAATCCAATGTTATTCACCGATGGCGAAGTCCACATCATGTTTGATCCTGTCATTGAGTCGAGTCCTACAACCGCACAATCTGTATTCTCGATATAAGCAAACTCGCTTGGAGAATTCTTTTCGTAATACTGATTCTTGTTTGACATACCTCTTTTGTAAAGCGTTTCTGCCGATTTTTTCACAGCAATCGCTTTAATCATGCTTCTTTGAAGCTCAGGTAAAGCCCAGTAAAAAGTGTCAATGTATTCAACCATTAAAGCTGGAGTAGTTGGCATCGCTCCCATCACAATCACGTTGGAATTGCCGTTTTCATCGACTAATTTTCCCGCCGTATTGTAATCTCTGATTACTTTTCTAATACCATCTCTTGCCCCAATCGTTGTTCCCGCAACTCCATTATTTTGGTCAGTTGTAGAAGGCAAAGCTTTCACACCTTTGAAGATAATAGTATCCTCAATGTTCTCTTGAGCTTTTTGTAAGTAATACTCGGTAGTGAGTGCTAAAATAGGAGCATCAAGACGGCTTGGAGATTTAGTATTCAAAAAATCAAGAACAGTACCTGCATATTCATCAGGAATGATTCTGTCGTTGATTTTTACGTGTCCAAGTTGCCAAACATTAGGCGTAAAAGTAAGTTTACCCTTTGGTGAGAACTTATTATAGAACGCCTGTACAACGTCATCGACTTTAATCGAAGCATTGTCAATAATAGTGTTATCCGTCGGGCGAATAGTAAATAACTTTTTGGTATTTGTGCGGTCAAAAACGTGTCTGTGAAGATTGTTTTTGCCGATTGTACCATTGTTGCGGTAATAGTTTCCATATTGGGAAACCATCAGTGAAATATCAGCCATTTTTTTAAAGAAAAAAGTTTAAGTTGAAAATTTGTAATCGCTTATTTGTCAGATTCTTCGACAGTCATTGTATGCCCGTATTTCTCATACAATTCTGCATCTGTTTGACGCCAATCTGGAATATCACTTGCATCTTTTCCAGCTTTCGGGTCTAAGCCTTGTTGCTGTTGAGTAGTGCGGCCTACAGCTGGGTTTACTGTTTTTGCAGCCACTAATTGCGTAGTTAGCGTGGCAATAGCTATGTCTTTTTCCGTGATTTTAGCCTCTAATGCCTCCAATCGAGCTTCAATAGAATTTGGCTCAGGTGTAGCAGGTGTTGCTGCAACTGGAGCTGCTGGTTCTGGACTTGGTGTTGCTGCAACTGGAGCTACTGGTTCTACTGTTGCTTCGGGATTAGCTGCTTCAGGACTGGCATCATTGATTGCAAAAGCTTTTGCAATTGAATATCCTACCGTACCTTTTTCAAAGGTTAGTGTTACTTTTTCCATTTGATTGTTTACGTTATTATTTGAAAAATTAAATCCGTTGATTACGTCTTGAAGGCTGCCTGTTGCGTCTGCATAGTTTTGTTTTACTGCATCTTCGCTATACCAAATCATGCCATCTAACTGAGATTCTTTTAGTTTTGGGCGGTATTTCAACACATCGTTGATGAACATGTCATTAGCTGGATTAATCAAAATCTGACGTAGTTTTTCGGGCTTTCCAGCTTTAGCTTCAGTAAACCCAATGTCTTTATTGACTGCCTTAGTGCCATAAACTTCCACGTATTTTGCCCCCGCTTTTTCCCAAATACCTTCGGTAAACATCGTTACTACTTTGCTTCCAACATTGCCCACAATTGTGCTTCTTGCTGATACCGTGATTTTGTCAGTAGCAGCCGCTAAATAGTAAGCTGATGAAGCGACCAATTCTTCGGCATAGGTTTCGATAGGTTTTGGGAATGCATAAATCATGTCGGCAGTCTCGGCTACCATATTCATACTGCCGCCTGGAGATTTTTTGATATGGAGAATTACTCCAGATATTTCGCTGTCATTTTTGGCGGTTTCAAGAAGTTTTTGCAGATCTTTCATCCCCATAATGCCATATTCTGCATAAGAATCAGCCATGATTACACCTTGAATTTGAATAATCATAATTTTCCCGCCATTGCTTGAAGTGGCCTGACTGACCCAAAAATTTTGGGTTGCAATTTTACTTTCAACGCCGTTCTCGATGTTGAATAAGAATGACTCCAGATAGCCTGGCATGATGGCTAACGGTTCTGTCGAGAGTGAGAGAAAAAGTTGATTATTCGTATTCATGCTCCGAAATTAAGAGCATCAATACAATGCTTGAAGGACAAAAAAAGCACCCGCAAGGCAGGTGCTTTTTAAATTTTAAATACTAAAAAAACTAAAGATTTGCCAGAATTGGAAAGCCTTCACTCACATCAGCAATATTGTTTTTCTGCCTGATAAATGCTTTTGTGTCTGCTGTAACTGTCGAATCATGCTCGAAAATTATCCCATCTGTCCAGTTTGTCACCGATGAAACATTTGTTCCACTTCCTGACTGTATGTTCGATATCGGAATATCATTATAATTAGCTGACTTGATTCTAAACTTGCGTTTTTTGGTCACAACCAGTATTTCTGAGGCTTCTGATGTTCCATTTGCATTGCTAAGCTTGAAAGTATAATCGCCTGTCAAAGAAGGTGTATATACAAACCCAATACCCAATGTGCCTGTTGTTGTTGTCACACTCTCAGTCAATTGTGTACCATTTCTGAAAATCAAAATAGTGCCTTCTTGTGTTGTAGTCGCTGAAAAAGGACTGCCAACCACAACACTATTAATTAAAAAAGTTGGTGGTGGTGGAGCTGTATTACCAGTCTGATTACTCACAATTGCATTGCTGGCAGCACTTAAAATCTTATCTCTGCTAATTTTTGCAGTCCATGTGCCATTATACATAGCACCATGCTTAAATGTTGTACTATTCGTGATGGCCAGAGCTTGCGGATACCCATCAAGATACATAATTACATAGTCACCTGCTTGAATGCCTGTGCCATTCAGCTCAGCACCTGTCAATACTGGGCTTGCACCGCTGAGAGCTGGAGCATTCGGAGCCACAACAGTACCACCTGCGGTTGCAAGCGTCATATTTGCTCTTACATGCACATGATCAAAACTATAATCATTCTCATCACCACATTCCACAACTAAATATACCTTATCTCCAGAAGCAACCGCAAAGCTCAAGCTAAAATCCTGATTGCCCCCTTCGGTTGTATGCGTATAGCTGTATTTCAGCGTAGTATTATGAAAAATCTTAAACTTTGTTGTCAAATTTCCCATAGTTACATACGGATGAATCACCACACCAACTCTTTTGCTATTACCCGAAATGCTAAACGTGCCTGCTGCTTGCATTGTATGCTCAGTTGCGGCAGCTTCGCCAACATTCGGATGATAAAGCACCCTGTCATTGTTCAGCACAAAGTTTTGGTTTTCCTGAATACCCACAGCTGGGAAGTTAGTTCCAGAAAAACCCCAAGACAATCGTCCATCGTGGTTGGCATACTCATTTGCGGCTGTAAATGTGCTCCCCACCATTTTGCCATATTTTGTCGTGCCTGTATTGCTTGATGCACTGAAATTATTTCTAATATCGTGCGAATAAAAAGTCTGAGAGCCACTGCCGCCATCCACAGACACCGAAATATGATATTCCTGTGCAGTAGAATTGTTGTCTTTTACGAATAAGTTTGACTTTCCAAAAGGTATTTCAAACTCCTGGCCCACTGAGTAGGGGAAAGCCCCATTGTTTACAATCCCGATCGAGTAGCTGCCACTCCCACCTGAAACAGAGCTTACCGTTAATTTTCTTCCTGTCCCAGTAGCAGTACCATACGAAATGTTTGCTTTGAGTTGTTTGTTTTTCGAACCTCCAATTACCAGGTAATTTGTCGACATCGACTCAAATTCCTCTGGAGCTTGAGCCGTGGCACATACCATCACACCACTGCTCGTGATCGGTAAAGTAATCGTAAATAATCCCTGTGAATTAGAAATCCCTGTGCGATAAGGCTCATCACTTCGTTCAAAGCCTTGATTTCCTGATTGTCCCAAAATTCTTGACCGATAAATACGCACAATACTATTTCCTTTTACAGTCTGAACAGTTATCGTGCTGCTCAGTCCAGGATTAATACTATCATTCACAATTACAGGTGTATCGCTCATCGGTAAACCAGTGAGTTGATTATTATAAAAAAGTTCATAAGCAGTAAATGTCTGAGTTTCACTACTTACTTTATCCTTTACCTGAATATCATACACACCATGCCAAAAGCCCAACGCCGCAATATACCCATCTTTATTATTGCTTATCGTCGATGTTGTCGGAACATCAAACCAAACATCCCAGTCGGTATAAGGCTTAAACCGCATTTCATAGCTACCGCTGCCACCCGTAACTTTCACCCCTAAGCCAATCCAGTGGTGGGGATAACCAGGGTAAGGCCTTCCAAATTTATTTTGAATCAGTTCTACTGTCATTTTCGTAAATTATAAATCGTTAGTTAAAATAATTCTTACGTGTTTGCTTGGGCTGCCACCTGCATCCCTCCATCTTTGCTCTACAGCTGGCCAGTTGCTCAGGCACTCGCTCATTGTAGTGTTTACAGTACCTTCCCAGTTTATTGGTGTAGTATCTTTATTCTTGTACTCATCACCGATTTCCCTTACTAACTGTTTATAGGCAGTCCATTCGTTTAGTTTTTCAGGGTTTTTCGATATGATGAAAGCTCCAAAAACTAAACCGTTATCAAACGCAGACCTGATGTAGCTTCTTGTAGTTTCTACATTACTCGCATCAAAATCAGCTATTTCCGACCATTTTGGTTTCGTACTCAAGCTATTAATATAGTCAGCCGAAATAGAAGGCCCGACTGGATTCACCGTCATCGACGAAAAATCTGTCTTCACCACATCGGCATACGTACATATATCAGGCACATTAAAGCTCAAACGTAGTATTACATCTTCACGATTACAACTTCCATACTCAGCAATTGTCAGAATATTCGAGTTATAAGACTGCACAATGTTTTTGCACTGAATAAAAAACTCCTTCTTCTTATTATACTGATGAAGCCACCAATCTCGACCACGTTTTTGGCTCATCATACCTCTTATTGCGGCCAAATTCGACGAAAATCTGTTTGTAAGTCCAGTTTTTGGCACTTGAATTTCCGACCAATCGTTCCATCCATGGCTAACTGGCCCCCAGTTGTCTTTTAGGTTTTGCATTGTTCCATATTTCGTCTGCATTCTATTCCTAAAATCAGCTTGATTCAGCTCGTTGTAGTCGAATAAGGCAAAATACTGCGGATCAGGATATTGCTGATTAAACATATTACCCCCAAACTCCTGACTTCCAATGAGGGTTGGGCTAACATAATATAGCTTATTACCCAAAACAGGATAGTATCTATCCATAATCTTTCTCAAAAAAGTCTGAATCATATTCACACCTGGAGCGTAAGCAAATGAGGGAGTATTATCACCATAATAAACCCTTTGCTCAAAGCCCCATTCATCTTTTTCTGAGTTTGCAAACCCATAGAAATTAGGTACATAATTGTCGTCGACTGCCATGTGAACCCTAAAACCAACAGGCAGGTTCTTACTATTTGCCAAATCCACAACTTGATCATATAGTCCCCAAACCGCTGATGTTCCGCTGTTAAGCTGGTCCCAGCTCTGAAACAAATAAGATAGCTGAAATGTCAAGCACAAAAAGTTCACACCTCCTTCATCTACCATCTCATTCATTTGATCTTTGTAGAGCTGTAAATTTTGCAAAATCTGCCAATCGTTGAGTGGCATATACGCAATAAACCTTTTCGGCTGAGTTGTCGAAAAATTACATTCCCCATCAAATACCGTCACCACGCCCTGGGAATCAGTTTGTACTTTATAGGTTTTTCCGCCAAATTTCAACGCATAAAACCCCGCACCAAAGGGAGTCGTCTTTGCTTGATTCCTATAAAGTGTCATACCCAATTTCGGAGTTTCATAAAAATAAACTCCTTCTTCAACCCGTGCAGGATTGATTGATGCTGAGCATACCTGCCCAATACCTGCAATACTTTGTATGCTCATATATTTATACCTGTTACCAATATTCCTTCGTTTTCAACTCTGTCCGTAACTTCTTCTATCTCTAATATTTCAAGTTCAGAATCAAACACTTCTTCTATCTCTAATATCTCAAGCACGCTCGCATTGCACTTAACTTCAAACTCATACCTCAAATATTCTACGGCCAAATTGCTTTTGAGCTTAGCATATCCAGTATATTTCCCATCTCCAATATTTTCAATACCATCAACTGCTTCCGTAAAAACAGGTATCTCAGATTCAGATTCTACACACGCAATCATATATAGCTCAGGCATTCCGCTTGCAAACACAAACTTTGTCAATCCAGCTTCGCAATCAGTAATTACCGCCACAATCCTATCTTTTTGCTCAAGTAATTTGCTTCTCACAAAAACCAGCTCATACTCAGTCATATCACCATTCACCTGCTCCTGATTAACTTTGTATGATACATCAAACGGATTAAACACCCGCTCATTGTCATTTGCATCATGCAGCTCTAAGCACACCTGTTGCTTTTTCAAAGTTTCATTATACCAGGCTTGAAAATAAACTGGTGCAACCTTGCTCCGAAACTTCAGTGTAAGCGTATAATTCTCGCCACTACCACTATCATCAATCGAGAATTTCCCTTCTTCAAAATCCCCGTCACTCCAATCGCAAAGCCATCGCTCATTGCTTTTAAATAGTAGTGGTGGTGGAATTTCAGTCTTAGTCTGCCATTTCTGCTGAATAATATCCGCTGAGCTGGCTATCCTAATCCTTACAAACTGCCCATCATTTTTTCCCTGCTCCCAATCGAGCGGCGAAACTGCACTTCTGTTTTCAATCATGTTTGCCTGATTTTATTCTGTACCTGTAGTCATACTTTTTCAAAGATTGATAAAAAGTTTGGTCGTATGTAAGACCATTCCCCTCACAAAACCACTCAATGCACTCTTTGTGCATCACCTCTGGTTTTTCTTGTCTTAACTCATCACAATATTTTATAAACTTTTGCTTGAGCATAAAATCAAGCATATTGTTTATTTTTCTTACCGTATCCATCGTTAGTTTACTGCCTGAAGACTTTCTCCATTTGTTTTCATTATAGAAAACAAGCCTTTCTTGCGGAAACTTTGTTCGGTCTATTTTTTCTTCCGTTTTTCTCGGCAGGTAAGCATTATTTTTGATTACGGACTCAATAGCCAATGCAAGCACGTCTTTTACCGAAGCCGTTATGTCTTCGGGATGTTCCTTTTTCAAAAACTCGAAATTTTGTTGGGTTAGGGGTATTGCAATCTTTCGCATTATGAGCAGTTTTAGGCGATTTTTGTCAGTTTTTCAGGGGACAAAGCCTTACATCTTTTCTCTACAAATCTATGTAATCGACAGAACATATATTCTAAAATATTAGAAAAAATTTATAACAATTTTGTATTTGTTAGATTTTGTCTATATTTGACCTCTAACAGAATATTGACTTATTCTTAACAAAACAAATCGTTCATGAAAAAAACACTTGGAATCTTGCTTGTCGCATCGTCGTTGAGCTTTGCCGCATTAGCAAGTCTGTGTAATCAGGAGCAGTGTATTGGAATTGTAATTGTAGATGATTATGTTGCCGAAGTGCCAACACTTGATTTTACATTTGCAGAAATGAAATTATTGCCTCTCGATGTGTTCGCCACACCTGAGATGGCCGATGATTTTCTCGTCCAAAAAACTTGCGAGGGTTATACTGCTACATTTCTCAAGCCGCCAATTTGCCTGAAGCCAGGAAAAGCCGCTAACATTAATTATTCAGCTACCGACGCCTTCGAGCCTTTCCGACAATCATCTTATCTCTACGGAAATTTTTTGTCCAATAGAAATTCATAGGAAAGATTAAAAAGATAAATAAAACGCCCACTGGAGAAGGTGGGCGTTTTTTGTTATAATTGCACTTTACTAAATTTTCCGATCATTTTCATTTCTTCCGAAACTTCAATTAGCTGAGCTATTTGCTCTTTATTTTCGATCGGAAGTACATCAAGATTTTTCAATCTTACTGCCGTGCCAGTAGCACAAACTAAAATCATACCTTTTAGTGAGCCAACTTCTGCATAGTCTATATCCACTCCAACCACAGCGTTTCCACCCATAGAAATTGCTTTCGTACGAAGTATATTTAAACAATTACTTTCACCTGTCGAAACCTTTGCATTCATTGATTTAGAATCTGCACCTATAAAATCACCCCACGAAGAAGCTATTTCAGTATAAAATCCTGTTCCCATTGTAGACTGTGCAGTTACTAATCCTATAACTTCAATGTCCCAACTTCTTGGCTCTTGTATAGATATACAAGGCACAAAATCAATGTTATTCATTTGAAATTTTGAAATTCTGTTAACAGCATCATTATACTTATCTTTCGCAGAATAATATTTGTCATACCCACACTTTTCACAATAATGTGTCTTATGTTCTTCAGGCGGTAAATAGTGATTAATAAATTCAACTGTTTCTTCTTTTAAAAGCTTGTTCGAGTTCATGAATCCCTTAAAAGATTCATTACAATTAGGGCAGTTTTCCATGTGTTTTGTAGATTTTATATTTTCCCACAAATATCATGAAGCCATCCGAAAACTCTGCAAAAACTCACTATATTTTTTCAGTATCGGGTTGTTGGCTGCCTTTGCGTGCTTCTCCAATTCATGCAGCAATCGCCCGCCTTGCACTGTCGAATAATTCGCCAGCTGCTTTTCGGTCTTATGCCCCATCATAAATTTTATTGATGAGCGTGGAATCATATATTCATTTTCCATCATCGATGCAAAAGTTTCTCGAAACACCGATGTCGTGAGCTCAAACCCAACCGTTTCGGTATTTATCTTACAATAATCCCCCAAGTACTTCAATGCCTTATTTGCATCGGTTATGTGTAGTCGTGGTATCTTTTCAATACTTCCGTACTTACTTATAATAATCGCTGCTTCAGGTAAAAGCGGTGGCAACGAATACACGCTCGACTTCTCCCTTTGCTTCTTCCAGCACGCTCCCTGCAAATGCTCACTTTTCAAATCCAAAAAATCAATATAACTAAACCCCGTGTGCATCAAAAACACCGCTATATCCCTTATCTTCTCTACCGATTTCACTGTGCAGTTTTCAATCGCTTTTCTCTCAAGCAAGCCTAAATACTTTGGTGGCTGAATCTCCGAATACGTTAAATTAAGCTTAGCAATCGGCGAATGCTGAATCAACTCCTCATTGACCGCATAATCAATAACCGTTTTCATCAGCGTAGCGTGTTTATTACAATGGTCAATTCCAAACTTCTGTTTACTCATTTCATCCTTTTGTTGCTTCATCCAGCTCAGCAGCTCTTTAATATGCTTATACTTCACCTCATTTATCAGCAGCTTGCTGTACTTTTTTTCCGAAAAAAACTCGATAATGTTATTTTGCCTAATGCAATAGTTTGTGGCAGTACCTCTCGACCATCCCCGTTCAATCTCATATTCTTCAATCATTTGCTTCATCAAGCTCACAAAAGTAGGAATCACCTTCCTTTTGATCGTTCGGGTCGCTGGGTCAAAGCATTTCCTTAATTCGTTATAGCTCGGCACGTCCTCCGAAAAAGTCTGCATCGACTTAAACAGCTCCCGATACCCGTCTCTAATCTGAGCCAGCTGCTCATTAATATGCTCCGATTCATAGAAGCTCTGCACAACATACTGAGGTTGGCCATCTTTGCTCAAGGTTGGAGCGTGAAGTCTGTTTTTTGGGTAAGCCCACCAAAATCGGTGTGGTATTTTTATTTTAGTGCTTTGGGCCGTATCTCGTTTTTGGCCCTCAATTTCAAGTTGGTAGTAGATTACGAGTTTTTTGTCTGGACTGCTACAAGTCTCTGCCGCTCGGAGATAGAAATGTACTGATAGCATCTTTTTTTGGTGTTTCATGTGTGTATGTGTTTAGTGAAACCCAACACATCACAAACTGTGAGCAGGAAAATAAAACTGTGAGCAAATCTGAATCATATTTATTATACGGTACTTTTGCTCTAAAACACAAAAAAAGCAGACCTTTAGAGTCTGCTTTTCAGTAATTAGTTAACTATCAATGTTTTATTTGTGATTCCAATAGGGTCTGAGGTGGACAGATCGCTATTTTCGGAAAAACTGCTATAAAAGCTCCATTTATGAATGAAAATGGTTAAAAAAACTATTTTCTAAGTCACTTAGAAGTATTACAAACTTCTACTGTCGGCAGATATGTGAGCAGGAATTGAGCGAATGACTTTCATCATGGCAATTCGTTTTCCTCCTTTCACATGTGACACACTGCCGAGAAAATTAAAAGGGCTTACCTTTCCCTCGTATCGGTTTAACAACATTTCATAATGATTGATAATTTTTTCATAACGTTGTTCAATCTTATCTTCTATTTGTCGAAAAACTTCTTTTAAACTTTCTGAACTTTGATTATTTACAGTAGTCTTATTATTGTCTGAAATATTGTACTCTTCTCCAAAAAAATAAGACAACGGTTTGCCCGTAGCTGAACTTGCTTTTCTTATATAATCTATTTCAAAAGTATCCTTTTTGAATAGTAAATACAGGTTTGTCCTACTGATTCCCAGTATATCAGCAGCATTTACAGGTGAAATACCTGCTTCTTCAAATGCTAATTTCATTCTTTCTCCAGTCATTTGCAAAAAATATTTTAAAACACGTGAAAAATATTGTAAAATTTATTTGGATTGCTTGTAAAATATATTGTACTTTGTCCTATTAATATTGTAAAGATTATAATAAACTTTACAATATCAAAGAAATTGTAAAGAAAAGTTTGCTGACCACGTAAAAACACCTATTGAAATGAGTATAATCCCCTTACCAAACAGCATAAAAGCACATGCTGAATATCTGAAGGAAGTAGATGTAAAGAAGTATAATGAAATGATTGCTGATTTGGCTATTCATGGACAAACTGAGTATTTCAGACAGACTCTTTGCCGCAATGGTAATGAGGGATATGACTTACGAAATGTTAGGTCAGTAGTTTCTACGATTTTGTGCAAGTACTTAGGTTTTACACCTGAGAATTTTATAAATAATGAATTGCCTAAACTTAAACAGATGGAGTTATGAGCGGAATAAATAATGATGTGGTTGTGCACACTGAGTTGGATGCTTATATGAATAGTATTGGTTTTGAGTGTGGAGAGGAAGTTATTGACAAAACAGTTAATTTTTATCATGCGAGTAGAGATATTGGCAAATTGGATAGTGTCAATACTCATACATTGATTATTCAAGTTGAGTTTATAACTAAAGAGTTAGGTGTAGAGATACATGCTTTTGGTGGAAAAGCAAAAATACCTGTGATTGAAGGCTTTTATTTTGATTCGATTGATGATATAAAGAAGCAAATTGAAAGAAATGATTTTTTGCTGAAACTGCTAAAATGTTAGGAATTTGAAAAGTAATGATTGATTTCTCGGAAGTCTTTAATGATAAAGTTTTTTATAAAATTAGTGTCTAGTTCTTTGCGTTCTGCATGTCCAGTAGCTGAAAACAAGCAATCTTGTAAACGAGAAATTGATGTTTTTCGTAGAGAATCAATAAATGATGAATCGGTTTTGAGAGCAAAAAGAGATTTACGTGTTTTTTTGATTGATTCAATTATTACAATCATTCCTATGTGCGAGATTGGTTCAGGAACGCTTTCGATAAGATAAAGCTGTTTTTTGAATGTTGATTTTGCACGAGTATAGTCTACTGTTGGTTTCATAGTACAGTTTTTAAACTCAAATATAATGCCTTTTGTCAGAGAAACAAGATGTTTGACACGGCACTATCGTGAGCGTGTCGCATGGTTCGCTACCCCGCAGACAGTAGCTGCCATGCAAGTATTGAACACCTAACCCAATTTTTTTATGATGGCACTTTTTGATGATATAGATAAGCACCCAGTGGCGAGTATAGCTGCTATTGTGTGGGTGATTGGCGTAGCTTTGGTTGTGCAAGGTTTGCTCAATCCTCACAAAGTTGATAAAGATGACAGGTATTTTTGAATATATGACGCTCAGCGAGTATCTGAATATTACTTCGGTGGATTCGCTCATGAAGCTTGAGTCCTATGAGCTGGCTCAGGAGCGTTAGACTATTAGAGAATATCGGTTTCATTTATCACGGGTTTTGGAGATACATCAGTTAGATGATGATAGCCAAACCCAAACTGCATTTGATTTTTTTATTGTCGTTTTTGAACACCCTTTTGACCTTTATTGACCATCATGGACGAATTGAGAAGAATAAAAGAAGATGAAATTGTAGGCAAATTTCGTGTGATTTTATCGGAAAAGAACGACTTTTTGAGTCGGAGGGCTTTTGGGAAGATACTGCAAGATTGCCAACATGGCGATATTGATTTTGTGCCTTTGCTTCGGAAGGCAATAAATATGCCGATTGTGGGTAAGGAATCGGACTTGCCTTATGTGGAAGTGCCGATGAGAAACGAGCGGCCACCGAACGGCATGAAGCAATGCCAAATATGCCACAAGAGGTTTGAGAAGGGGGAAAATGGGTGGAAAGGTTGGAAGCGGTTTTGTAAGAAAGCGTGCGAAGTTACGGATTTGGTATGATGTATTTACTGTTTTCGGGCCCTGGGATTGTGCTTGTGATCGGTTTGGTTGTGAGCGTGGTGTATTTGCTGTTCGATATTGAGGATGCAGATAAGTTGATGAAACAGTTTTTAAGAAAAATATTTGGCTCTGATTAAGTTGTGTGGATTTAGTGTTCGGTCAGTATCGGCCATTTGGCTGGCAACTGAGTCAGGGCAAAAAGTATTAGTCACCGACCAAGGTTTTTTTGGCTATTGAATCAATAAGCTCATGCACGCTGATTGGCGGAACATGAGTCGGTGACAGCTCCGACTTAGCAGTTTGACATAATACTCAGGTTTTCCCGATTTGTGGAATTGCTGAGTCGGAGCAAAATTTTGGAACCCCGACCATAAAAGTAGTATATGTGTTTAGGATAATGCTCATGCAGGCTGATTGGCCGAACGTGAGTCGGGGTTAATGAGGTGATTGGTGTAATGGTTTTGCACGTCGGCCCGGATGCCGGAAGTTGGGGTTCAATTCCCCGTCACCTGCTATTCCTGCTCATGCGGGTAAGGGATTTTACGCCCTTTTTGATGGAATTAGGCTCAGATTTAAGGTTTTGAAGATCATCATAGTTAACGGTTGAATACTTCATGCTCATCAATTTTGGTGAGCCTTGAGTCTGAGCATCTTTCGACTGAATAGAAGGTTTTGACCTTTTAGTCACGCACATAGTGATAGCTCAATACCTCAGTTTTTGAGGCTATTGAGTCGGAAGATTTTGCGAGGTGGAGCAGATGGCAGCTCGTCGGGCTCATAATCCGAAGGTCGTAGGTTCGAGTCCTACCCTCGCTACAATGCAAGCTTACTACAAAGCCTTCCTTTAGGAATAAGTGCAGGAAAAGTTGTTGAATCCAGATTAATGCTTCAAACTGAGACAAAAGAAGCTGCAAACGGGGATGACGTACCGCATGGACTGCCACCATGCGAAGGGGGAGAGTATTGGTCACACTTTTTTAGGGTGGTGTGCCTGTTCGATTCAGGAACTCTCACAAATGCCCACGATTGTGGGTAAGGGTTTTTATTGTTTAACTTTTAATTTTTGACTATGAATAAGTCAACAGTACCTATTTCCGACGTAATCAATAAGCCAGTTTTGGACCTTCTGAAAATGAAGCTGGAGGCGTTCAAAAGAATGGATGAAAACAACAGAATAAGAAGAGACGAAGCTTACAGAGACAAGTATCCGAGAATCGGAGATAGTGTTTTCAGGACCGTTGAGAAGATTTTGACTTTGTTTAGAAAAAAGTTTGAACAAGGGCAAATTAAAGCAAACAAATTAAAGTTTACCTACTCCTATTTTAAGAAACACGCTAATTCTCGCTACTGTGAGCGGACGTTTCTGAACCACCTCAATACGCTGTGTGGTGCATTTCAAAAGATTTTTAAGTTGAGAGAGCGTGATACGCTCGGAATACCCGGAAAAGACTGTGTATGTGTGTGCATAGAGTTTGCACCCGGAATTATGCAGTTTAAGAACCCTGCCTACAATGAGATATATGCTGGTGACTTTAAGGTGCCAGTGAAATATGCAAATGTCAGCCCGAATGAAAAATCAGGCACGACAATGCCGTATTTGAACAAAGATTTGTTTGCCCCACCATCTGAGCGAACGGGGGGAGCGAAATCAATCGGAAGCCTCCTTGGGGGGCTTTTTAAAGGGTAGATAGTGAAAAATTTTGATATAAGTTCTTATATAGGTACTTATCAAAAATTTTAGAACTTGATTAGAACGATTTGGAATTTAGGAAAGTACCCAAAGCGTCGAAATCTGCCACTCTGTCCGAAATCTTCGGATAAAAATTGAAAAATGGATTTGTCAAAAAAGTATCAGAATTGCTTCGCAACTTTGGGTAGGGGGAGAAGTGTTCTGATGGTTCTGATTTGAACTGATAAAGAGGGTCTGGGGTCGGGCGGCCCGCAATTTTAAAAAGCAATCAATCACAAAAAAACAATATGGAAACTTTAGCAATGAACTCAGCACCCGAATCGGGCGTATTTGACAAGAAAGGCTGCAAAATGAGCCTGTGGGTGAGCTATCAGCACACTTGGATTGACACGAAAGGAAATGCCAGGAACAATCAGACCTACTATCTGAAATTCAAAGGCGAAGAAAACTATGAAGGTATAAATACTGAGCTGCCGAGAGCTTTTGAGCTTATTGAGAATATCTACAAAGAAGGAAGGAAGTTCAAAACAATTGCATTATACCTGAATTGGAATGCTGGTAATACTCACCCTGATAAGTCGATTATAAACCCGATGGTTTTCAAGATTGTAAACAAAAACGGAAATCTTGAATTTACTCTTGCACCGCTATCAGGCGATGATAGTGGTAATGCTGCACAATATATCAGAGAACAGTTTGAACGAATTAACGAAATCCATCATTCGGTATGAGCCAGAATTTCAAAGGAAAGGCATTTGAGCTTGACAGCACAATGATCAAGCATCTTGAGACACTTAATAGGCAGTGTCTGATATTGAATTCAATGGAAAGCGATACGAAAGCAAGTTATCAACTGAATCATCAACGTGTGTTGATAATAGTGCAGGAGCATCCTGACGGTGAGTTTTATACCTCGTTTGCGTGGTGGAGCTTTGAAAGCTCGCTCGCTGAGCTTACTTATTTGAAGCTCACCACGGCCATTGAAAATATGAATTATTATTTAAAATACTACGGAAGCAAATGAGACCACGTTTTTTACAGGAACACATTCACAATTTTGTGATGAACCAAGAGCCTGAGTATATAGAGCTCTATATCACGAAATTAGAATATAAGGAAATGGCGGAAACGCTGTTTTCGTTCAGCATCGGTTTGATGCAGAATATTCAGAATAATATGCATCAATATACCTCAAGCTCAGAATACCTTTTGGTTGAGCTTGTTAGAAAGACTTTTTCACAGAAGGATATTGGTAAGTGGGCATTGTTGCCTTACTCGAAAGAATATAAGTACAAATTGAATATCGGGATTGCTCTCACGCTCCTGCAGACATTTCAGCTTGAGCGTGTGAATACTCACGGACAGTCGCTCTTGAATAAGATTGACAAACAATTAGTTGATTATGGATTTTACACTCAAAACTTATTAGCACAATGATAGCAGCAATAGAAGTAGTTAGCCAGATAACAATTGAAGTTATAGAGGATTCGGTTCTTTTGAAAGGAACTGACGTTGCGATGGGTGTTAGTCCGAACATTGACATCAAACAATATTTTGATCAAGATGAATATCCAAACTCGAATGGTTGTGATATGATAACGAAAGTATTGGTTTCGGCACTTAGTGGAAATATAAAGATGGCACATGAAAAAGGTTATAAGAATGATGTTGTGCATTTGCGACAAATTATAGCTCAGCTTGAGGAAATGTTTGTTATTGCTCATACTCAATTAATTTACGCTGATGAAAAGGAGGTGAAAAATGGATGAGTTGCAAGTTCCAGCTTATAAGTTTGATGAAATGTGTATAATTTTAGATGCCATGTCGCTTGCTGATGGTGACAAAGTAAAACATACCTGCTTTTACGATAAGAAAGAATATATAATTACTTCAGCAACCGGAACGGGTCGGGGGAATGGATATGATTTTTTGGAAGGATATCGGGTTGAAGTTTTTGCTATGTATAAAGGAACTTTGAAACCGCTTTTGCGTGGTGAGCATTGGCAGCAAGTTGAGCTTGGGCGAAGGCAACGGACTTATCAAGGTCGGCTCATAAAACATGGTGTGAGAAAACTGGTTGTTTGTGAGCCACATAGATTTTTTAAAACTGATGCTTTAACTCAAACCTCTTTATTCTAATGATAGTAAAATTTATACTTTTGAAAATAGAAGATAAACGGCCAACTGGTTGTGAACTTCATGTAGGTAATTTGTATGAAGGACTGCAGTCTGATGATTATCGAATACATTACACCGACAGAACAGGAACAGACTGGATTTTTTATATAGGCGATACTTGTGAAATTGTCCTTTGAACCAAAACGACTACTGTGTAACTTAGCAAAATGAAAGTCCACGATTAGGAGTCGTGGACTTTCGATAATTGTATTGGCAGACAAGAGGCGTAAGACACCTCAAATATAATAAATTCTGATGAATACTCTGCCGATTCTTGTAAAACCGTACGTTCGAGATTATTTCTTACGTCAGGAAAAAATTGCCTGCCCACCCAAGGATGACTCTAATCCTATTATTGAACGCCGCCACTGGTTTGGTCGTGTGATTTCGAGTATTATAAGCTTTCACCCGCTTGATAATAATGAATTGCCCGATGATTATAGAATACCATCAAAAATTTCAAAGCTCGTGACGATGGATATTGAGGTTACTTTTCCGGTGAAAGTACATCAGCTCGACACGCATCACTTTTTGCAAATGGGCTATGCCCTTGAAGCAATGTTTGAGCAGCATTTGATATATTATTGCATGGGGTATTTCTCGTATGTGTTGAATTGTCAAGCGGCAGTTAACAAGTTTTTTGCAGAATATGAAGTCTCAGAAGAACACCTGAGTAAAGATGCTGCCTACAAGATGGTAGAAAGATACTACAAAGAGAAAAAAGAATTGAGAATGAAAACTTTGGTCGGGAAATGACAAAGTAATGTCGGATTCTTGACTTTTTTTGTCCGATCTCAGAATACCCCTCAAACTTCTGTCCTTTGACCTCAAAGATACAAAAAATAGCTTTGTGTATGAACACTGACTATACACAGGTAGGCAATATTGCAGGTGTCAATAGGCTCGTTATTGTTTCGGATGATAATTTTCTCTCATCGCCAGATAATTTTGGTGAATGGGAAGATATTGTTTTATCGGATGATGCAATGGTAGTTGAGATTTTGTTTGCTCCGAATAGTTGCTCGCTTGATGTTGTTCAGGCGGTTTCGGCCAATAGCAATATCTACAATTTGCAGATCGGATTGACCAAACCCTTAATGACCAAGGAGCTTCGGCAATGGATTGTGAATAATGCCGAGCGGAAATGGATAGCGTTTGTAGAAGATTATAATTTCAATACGCACGTTTGTGGTGTGCCAGGTGCGGGATTGCAAATGCTTATCACTCAAAAAACTGGCAATAATGGCTCGGCTCGAAATACTAATGATATTGTTTTGGCTGGGCAAATGCTTCTTTCTCCTTACATAATCGAAAATTTTAATATGGTACTCTCTGGAAAAGTAATCGACCTTACTCGCTATGCTACACGTGATATTAAGGTGATGCGAGGCGATTCGCTCAAGGAAACTTTTACGTTTAAGAATGCTGATGGTTCGCTTCAGATTTTGGAAGATGATGAGTTTTTTATGGATGTTCGGGATTCAAATAATAATTTGATTCTTGAATTTTATAGAAGAAATGCCTCTCCCACCGAAAAAGGTTTTAGCCTGAATGAAGCAGGAAATACCTTAAATATGCAAAAAACTGGCACTGAAATGCTGATTCCGGCAGGAACTTATAACTATGATTTGGTTAGAATTACTCCTGATGGAAAACGTGAAACTCAGCTGAAAGGCAGGTTTATTGTTGAAAATAATGTTACAAATCATCAAAATTAATATAAAAAATGCCTACTGAAATTTCTAATACTGAACCTGCAAGTACAATTGTAATAGGTCAAGAGGCTTCACAAGGCCCACGTGGGTTTGCTGGTTGGACGCCGGTGATTGCCCAGATTCCGGATGGGCTCAGACTTGTGAACAAATTATTATCTTATCAAGGCGGTGAAGGTGTTTTGCCAACAAGCCTGGCTGATATTGTTGGCAAGTTTCAAAAAGCTGATGGAACTTGGACTTCTGTGATTTCGGAAGCTTTTGATATTAATAGTGGCAGTGCGGCTAATGCGGCTATTGCTACAACTAAGGCGAGTGAGGCTGCTGCAAGTGCAAGTAATCTTGACAATGTTACAAAAAGCACCTTTTTGTATAATATAGTTACTGAAACGGCAAATGGTGAGAGTTTGAATGGTGCGAGCATATCAACTTCAAATCAAACAATAACTATTCCGACAGGCATTGCAGGAGGTAGCACATATCTTCAAAAAAGAATGGTATTAGCTAATTATCCAACATGGGTGGTTGGTCACAAAATAATGTTTATCGTTATTATAAATGAAAACATTGCAAATGCGAGTGATAATATTTTGGGC
>NZ_JBELAU010000025.1:0-34239 GCF_040253585.1 Emticicia sp. W12TSBA100-4 | reverse complement strand
TACAACGAGCGTAACGATTGATAATAGTGTGCCAAATGCAGGCATCACAGGTACGACGAATTTGACTTGTACGACTACTTCGGTAAACAGAGCAGCCACAGGTGGTGGAACGTATTCATGGTCGAATGGACTTGGAACAAATGCGACTGTAAGTATCACAATTTCAGGCATTTATACCGTAACGGTAACAAATAGCAATGGCTGTACGGCAACTGCTACCACCAATGTGACGCTTGATAACAGCGTACCAAATGCAGGCATCACAGGCACAGAAAATCTAAGTTGCACAACAACATCAGTCAGCCGAACAGCCACAGGCGGTGGAACGTATTCATGGTCAAATGGCTTGGGAACAAGTGCCACAGTAACTATCACAAGTTCAGGTATTTACACTGTAACGGTAACGAATAGCAATGGCTGTACGGCAACCGCCACGACCAATGTCACGCTTGATAACAGCGTTCCAAATGCAGGCATCACAGGGACAACAAATCTAAGTTGCACAACAACATCGGTTATCCGAACAGCTACGGGCGGTGGAACGTATTCATGGTCAAATGGCTTGGGAACAAGTGCTACGGTAAGTATCACAAATTCAGGCATTTACACCGTAACTGTAACAAATAGTAATGGTTGCACTGCGACCGCCACAACAAGTGTCACCCTTGATAACAGCGTTCCAAATGCAGGAATCACAGGCACAGAAAACCTAAGTTGCACAACAACTTCGGTCATCCGAACAGCTACAGGCGGAGGAACGTACTCATGGTCAAATGGTTCAACGAGTCAAAGTGTGAATTTTACTGCTCAGGGTACTTACTCGGTGACTGTGACTGGTATCAATGGTTGTACCTCCACCGCAACAACTGTCGTGAGTTTTACAAATGATTTAGAGATAACGGTATCAAACACTGGCCCTTATTTGTTAGGTCAAGCAATCGCTCTGAATGCAAGTGGTGGCAGTAATTATGTTTGGTCTGGGCCAAATAATTTCACAAGTAGTTCTCAAAACCCAATAATTTCTTCTGCACTTTCGGGTAATAGCGGTATTTATACTGTCACAGTTTCGAGTGGTGTTTGTACCGCCACAGCTACAACTAATGTTATCGTATCGGGTATTGACCCATGTACTCAAATTGTTGATTTACAATATGTAAAAGCAACTAATCCATATCAACCTTTATTTTCGTTGACGAATGGAAGTACAATCCAACAGGTTCCTGACCAAGTTTCTATTTTGGCAGTTCCGATTTGTCCGAGTATCACTATTGAAAGTATGGATATGACTATTGTTGGTCCAGAACTCAACTGGACAATTTTGCAGAATGTTCAACCAAATGCACTTTTTGATAATTTTGGGACTGATGTTTTTGGAAGGAATTTTATTCCTGGTACTTATACTTTAACTATTACAGGCTATGCTCAAGATAATCGAGGTGGAGGTGTTGTATATGGCCCAGTTGTGACAACTTTTACCATCGTCGGTAATTTAGCTACGATTTCAGCCCCTACAATTTCAAATAATACTATCTGTGCTGGTAGTAGCGTTGATGTAACTTTTGCCACGACTGGAGTTTTTGACTCAAATAACAATTTCCAAGTCGAGTTGTCGGATGTGAATGGCCGTTTTATTAATCCTACAATTATCGGAGTAACATCATCAGTTGGGACTATCACTTGTCAGATTCCACAAGTAGTCGTTGGAGGAAATAATTACCGTATTAGAGTTGCTTCATCAAACCAAATTTTGGCAAGTAACCCAAATATGAATGCTATTTCAATTATTGGTTCAACCAAAAATCTTGAAACTAATTTGTCGGGAACTGTTACCGAACAAGCTTCTCAGCGAATTATTGCTTCAAACAAAGTCCTTGCTCCTGCCAGTGTAACTTATCAAGCAGGGAAAGCGATTGAGTTAAATCCAGGATTCGTTGTAACAAGTGGAAGTACCTTTAACGCTGAAATTAAAGGTTGTAATAATTGATTTCAAAGAAATTGTATTAACTCAGTTTGATTAATACATAAAACAAGAATGGCCTGTTAATAGACCGTTCTTGTTTTATGATATTATGAAAATATTATCGTACAAACTTTCGCCAACCCAAATAAATCAAAGCAAAAAGGATCGCAAAAATGCCAAGTAAATACTGAAAAGGTAGATATGAGAAAACTACAATATGAATTTTTTCGAGCAACCACATCAAAAACATGGTAGCAAAAAGCATAAACCAAAGCCCAGAAATTTTATCGAAACCAGGCACGAGTGATAAATCAACATTTCTACGAATGACAAAAATCGTTACGACCATTACGATAATTGGTAAAATCTGTAAATAAACATCAGTCTGCATGACATCGCCTCTTTGAAACAAGAAAAAGTAAGCATTCAACGCCACAGCGAAGATACCAGGCACACTCACCAAATAAATCAAAGTTGCATACAGATATTTCCACGGTGAAAGATGCCCTTCTCCTTTACCTAAAACCCCCGCAATAATCGCTGCAATTGGAATAATAAGAAAGTAAAAAAGTAAGAAATTAGGGTTTTCTCCGATTTGCTGAAAGAGTTCTCGTAAGGTCATTGTTGACTTTGATTTGACGGTGTGATGCGATTGATTTTGGCAAATGTAAATGTTTTTTCAAGAAAAATCCAAAATCTACTTTAATTCGGTTTCGTAGATAAACAGGGTTGAGGCCGAATCATCATCAGGTACAAAATAGGCTTTTAACCCACCTTTGATTGTTTCTACCCAAAAAGGATTATTGGTCATTGCTAAACCACTTGGCGACCACAATTTAATCGGTACTTGAAAAATAGGTCTTTTGTCTATCAAATTCACAATTTCAAATCCTCCCAAACGAACTACATTACCATTTGGGTGACTATATTTCTGAAACCCCGAACAAAGCATTTGATGGTTACCTAAATAATGACAGTCCTGATAATCAATATAAAATGAAGGATTTTTGATGCGTAGCTGCTCAGGAGAAACATTCGTCATAACTTTTCCTTTGGTATTTAATTGCCATTCGTAAAAATTCCTCGACCCCCAACTTGCACCCAACAACTTATTGCTTTCAGTATCGTGAACAATCGCTCCGATGTGTTCATTAAATCTCATTAATTCCTCAATTTGAAGAGTCAGAACATCAACTTTATAAATAATTGATTTACTATTAGGACGATACTCGGCCACAGGAATCCAAATATATTTTCCATCAAAATCAATTCCACCAGGGTGATAAATACTTCCTTCTCCCAAAGAAATTTTAGAAATAAGCGTTCCGGTGGAATCAAACTTAAATAGGTGTCCGACCCCTTTGCCAGTATCACCATTTTTAGGTGGTTTTGTTACTTCCACCGAACTCATAAAAAAGAAATTGCCGATTTTTACCATGCCTTGTGGGTGAAACGTAGGGAATTTAAGCGGCAACGCTTTTTTCTGTGTCCAAATAGTATTTGGATCGAGTTGCTTAATTTTTGTTTCGAGTAAAAGTTGCTGTGCGTTAGCGAACAAGTTTAAACACAAGAAAGCCAAGAAGCCTAAATATTTTTTCATTTAAATAGATTTTGAAACAAATATATCGAAAACCAACTATCGATAAAATAAAAAAATCCCCCCAAACGGAGAGATTCTTCACTATCAAAAAAGGTACTCAACTATTAAATAATTTTAAAGCCAACCGTAAACTGCCATCCTTTATCTTTAAATTGGTTATTGCTCATATTCAATGCCGAAACCTCTGACAAACTTCCTACTTTTCTCAAATCAAGATTTATACCTAAGATTTTTACGCCAACACCCAACTGATAGCCAAATGAAGCATTTTTGATAGCATCATCATTTGAAGTAAGGTCTCTCAAGGCATCTTTTAGTTTTTGATCTTCCGAAAGTTTAAAGGTTGCTACTGGGCCAGCATTCACTCTAAAAATCTTTAAAACCTTAAATCCAACCAAAACCGGTACATCAAGATTACTGTACGAAAATTTCACTTTTCCTACATTCTGAATATCAATCGTGCCGCCTTTCTGTGCCAACAAAAGTTCAGGTTGAAGATATACTCTATCTCCAAAACGAGTCCAAATACCAGCCACATAGCCAGTTTTTGTGTCGTAACTTTGAGAAATATTTTTACCAAGCGAACCAGCATCCGTATAAACTTGGTTGAATGTAACACCACCTTTAATGCCCAATTGAAAACCTTTTTGAGCGAAAGTATTAGTAAACAGGCCAAATAATAAGAAAAGAGTAAAAAACGAGATTTTTTTCATGTTAGTTTTTGTTAAATGAGTAGTAAACGTTGAAAAAAATAGAGATACGTGCATAAATGAATCAAGAATATTTTTTAGATTAATTAGGAAAAAAAACGTGCCACGCTTGAGCAGGAACTTTATCTCAGATGGTTTTGAGGAAATAACGTAGATTATTCGCAAATTCGTATTTCATTAACGAAAGATTAACAAATTGTAGAGCAATGGCATCGGCCATCCGATTTCAAAATTGCTTACTTGAAAAATTAAAAAATGGCAAAAATTAAAACGGCATATTTCTGCCAAAGTTGTGGATTTAGTTCACCAAAATACCTCGGTCGATGTACTTCTTGTGGAGAATGGAACACAATGGTAGAAGAAGTATTGACCAAAGAAGAACCCGAAAAAGGTAATTGGAAATTTACCTCGTCGGGTACACCACGCACTGCAAATAAACCAAAAACACTCACCGAAATCACGACCCAAGAGCGTTATAGAATCGTAACCGAAGATGAAGAACTCAACCGAGTTCTGGGCGGTGGAATCGTGCCTGGCTCTTTGGTTTTGATTGGTGGTGAACCTGGTATTGGTAAATCTACGCTCATGTTGCAGATAGCTTTGAGCCTAAAAGATTATACAATTCTTTATGTGTCGGGTGAAGAAAGCGAGCAACAGATAAAAATGCGTGCCGAGCGAATGCAATACGTGAATGATAAGTGCTATATCTTGAATGAAACTTCGACCGATAATATTTTTCGTCAAATCGAACTTACCGAACCTGATATTGTAATTATCGACTCGATTCAAACCTTAGCTTCGCCATTGATTGAGTCAGGTGCAGGGAGTGTTTCGCAGGTGAAAGAATGTACTGCCGAATTGATGAAATTCTCGAAAGAATCTGATACACCTGTAATTATGATTGGGCATATCACGAAAGATGGGGGTTTGGCTGGCCCAAAAGTTTTGGAACACATGGTTGATACTGTTTTACAGTTTGAAGGCGACCGCCATATGACTTACCGAATCTTGCGTACAACCAAAAATCGTTTTGGTAGCACTTCCGAACTTGGTATTTACGAAATGCAAGGTACAGGTCTGCGTCAAGTAAGTAATCCATCCGAAATCTTGATTTCGCAGCGAGAAGAAGATTTGAGCGGTATCACGATTGCTGCTATGTTGGAGGGTAATCGCCCACTTTTGATTGAAATTCAATCGCTCGTGAGTGTCGCCACCTACGGAACTCCCCAACGAACCAGCAATGGTTTTGATAGCCGACGCACGCAAATGTTATTAGCAGTTCTCGAAAAAAGAGGCGGTTTCAGACTTGGAACACAAGATGTTTTTTTGAATATTGCAGGCGGTTTGAAAGTAGAAGACCCCGCCATTGATTTGGCGATTTGTGTTTCAATCGTTTCTTCTTACGAAGATATAAGTGTGCCAAGTTCGTGCTGTTTTGCGGCCGAAGTTGGTTTGGGTGGCGAAGTTCGTGCAGTCAATCGCATCGAAAATCGCATTTCGGAAGCTGAAAAATTAGGTTTCAAGAAAATCTTTGTCTCAAAATATAATCTCAAAGGCTTAGATACCAAACAATATAAAATTGATATTTTTGCCGCCAGTAAGCTGGAAGAGGTATTTAGTGAATTATTTGGATAGAAAATTAATAATTGAAAATGTAAAATTGATAATGTATAATGAGTATTCGTCCATTTTCAATTTTGCATTTTATATTTTTCATTAGTAATGTATTACATAGAAAACGAATATTTAAAAGTTGGAATTGATGCCAAAGGGGCAGAGTTAGTGAGTCTTTACCACAAAGACCACGATTTGGAATATATGTGGGGAGCCGACCCAGCTTTTTGGGGAAAATCCTCACCTGTACTTTTTCCGATTGTGGGAGGTTTAAAAGATAATGCTTATACATTTGAAGGAAAAACTTATAATCTGCCACGTCATGGTTTTGCTCGTGATTATATTTTTGAAGTAGAAGACCATTGGGACGATGGGATAAGTTTTTTGCTTCGCTCTAATGAAGACACACTCAAAGTTTATCCATTTGAGTTTGAATTTCGCTTGGTTTACGAACTTTACGCAAATTTACTAAGCGTCACTTATCACGTAACCAATTTGGGCGAAAATGATATGTATTTTTCGGTAGGCGGACATCCAGCATTTGCAGTTCCACTCGAAGAAGGCCTCACTTACCAAGATTATTATTTGGAGTTTGAAGAAGAAGAAAACCTCAAACGCTGGCCGTTAAGCTCGCAAGGATTGATTCTGAACGAACCCGAAGCCATTTTTGAGCAAACACTGATTGACAATGAATGGGTCGAAATCGAAACTAAACTTTTGCCATTAACCAAAGAGTTATTCCATAAAGATGCACTGGTTTTCAAACAATTAAATTCTTCGACCGTTACGCTGAAATCCGATAAAAGTGAACATTCGCTTCGCTTTGATTTCGCAGGATTTCCATTTCTCGGTATTTGGGCAGCCAAAGATGCCGATTTTGTGTGCATCGAACCGTGGTGTGGTATTGCCGATTCGGTTGGACACTCACAAGAATTAACCGAAAAAGAAGGTATCAATATTCTACCCGCAGGCGATGTATTCGAGCGTGCTTGGGCGGTGAAATTGAATTGATTGAGTAGTACAATTTTCCAAATTGTCACATGATACACAATTTGGAAAATTGTGCTACGATTCATAATTCTGCAAACCCTTACTCATGCGAGAAAAAATCCTTTTTTTTAGCCTTTCGGGTACTATAACCTTCATCCCCTCGCCAAAACCAAGTATTTCTTTCTCCAATTCAAGATTCAACTGCACTTGAATCTGAATAATCATGCCATCGTCAAGCCTTTCCAACACAATTTGTGAATGATGCAAAGGCTTGGTTTCGACATAAGGAGCGTGTTCGAGATTGACCCAGATTTGTACTTTTTCGGCTCGCATATTTTCTGAAACTGTCACGCCAATGGTATCTTTGTAATACAGTTCGGGGTCGAGGTCGGTGTTTTCTCGGTAAGCTATTTTTTCTTCAATACTTAATTCCAAAATACGGTCGAGTGCCAAATGAGTTACAGTTTTTTGCCCGTTTCGTACACCAACTGCAAACCATCTATTTTTAAACTCTTTTAGCCACCAAACGTGGAAATAAAACACACTTGCCGCCCGAGCTTTAAATGATTGGTAAGTCATTTGTACGGCTTTCTGATGAATCACCGAATTATAAAGCAAATCAAGATGCGAAAGTCCACGTAGATTATCATTTTTCTCGAAATCAATGATTGAACGTTTCTTATTTGTCACCGAATAAACGTGGTCTTCGAGTTTCTGTACCACCTCATTGAGTTGCTGAAAATGCGAAAAGCCCTTAAATTGCTTCAAAAGTTCAACGGCATCATTCATTCTGCCCAAATCAGCATCCGAAATCGGGATATTTGTAATACTATAATTGGGGTCTTCGTACGTATAATATTTTTTATCAATCACCACGATAGGGGCGAAGTAGCCCAGTTTATCGCTTCGCATCATCTGAATATCGGCCTGAATTGTGCGTTTACTAATGCCTTTATCCATACCTTCGTATTCATAAAGAGCCTCAGAAACCTGCTCGATTAAATCTTCGAGCGTCCATTTACGGTTGCGTCTTTGCAGACAGCTATCAATAACTTTATAGCGAATAAGAGCGTTGCGATTGACGGGCATTTTTAGAAATTAAGAATTGAGAATGTAGAATTAAGAATTCAAAATATTGATTATGAGTTATTTATCATATTTTGATAAAATACTTTTATAAAAATAAAAAATATTTCCTATCTACGCAAATAGACTGCGTAATAGTGTTTTTACTTTGTAGCATCAAATTAAAACAAAATGAATATCCAAGACCTAAAACAACTCATCGCCTACGATTATATCAATGTAAAAAGCATCCAACGGCTGATTTGTATATTTATAATTATTCGCCCAAAGCTCAATATGATCGACTTTGGAACGAATGGACGCTGGCTTGTAGAGGCTTGATAATGAATGGTTTGTATGAAGTTGTGGCTCGTCCGTTTCAGAAGTTTTTTAATTTAGAAGAATCCGAAAACTTGATTTTACCTGACGAACCTTTTGAGGTTTACGAAAAAATGGATGGCTCGTTGGGTATTTTATACTGGGCTGATGGTAAACCTGCGATAGCCACTCGTGGTTCATTTACGAGTGAGCAGGCAATCGCTGCAACGGAATTATTACACACAAAATATGCCGATGCAATCAAACATTTAGACCCAACCAAAACCTATTTATTTGAAATCATTTATCCAGAAAACCGAATTGTGATTGATTATGGCGATGTACGAAAATTGGTGCTTTTGGCCATTATTGATACAACATCGGGTATCGAATTACCATTATCAACGGTAGAGACAGGGCATGCCCTGTCTCTACCGCACAAACATTTTGAAATAGTAAAACGATACGATGGGCTGAATGATTTGCAACAACTAAAAGCTTTGGAAGAAGACAACCGTGAGGGGTTTGTGGTAAAATTTAAGAGTGGGTATCGTCTGAAAGTGAAATTTGCTGAGTATGTGCGTATTCACCATATAATTACGAGAGTTTCGACGATAAATATTTGGGAATACCTAAAAGAAGGACAAGAATTATTGCCAATTTTGGAACGAGTTCCCGACGAATTTTATGATTGGGTAAAACAAACTCACGTAAGATTATTGAATGATTTTGCCCAAATTGAAGCCGAAGCCAAGTCAGAATTTAAGATTTTAGCCACCAAAAAAGAAACGGCTCTTTATTATCAAACTTGCAAATACCCAGCAATTTTGTTTAAAATGATGGAAAATCGACCTTATGACCACATCATTTGGAAGATGATTCGACCAAAATTTGAAAAGCCGTTTAGCAATAAAATTGAAATATGAAAACAATATTAATATTAAGAGGCTTACCAGCCAGCGGAAAATCGACTTATGCACGAAATCTAATTGACGAAAACAAAGGAGCGTGGAAACGACTCAACAAAGATGAGTTGCGTGCAATGCTTGATAATTCTCATCATACTACTGCCAACGAAAAATTTGTTGAGCGAGTGCGAGATCTGATGCTCATTGAGGCATTGAAAGAAGGTAAGCACGTAGTGATTGATGATACCAATTTATCTGATCGACCAGTTGAGCGTATCCAACAGTTAATCGGACGGTATAAGAAAGAAACAGGGGAGGAGATAAAAGTTGAGATAAAAATAATGGAAACCTCGCTCGAAGAATGTCTGGCTCGTGACGAAGTGCGTGAAAAAAAGGTGGGTCGAGACGTAATTATGCGAATGTATAACGACCATATCGCCAAAGAAAAATTACCAAATATTAAGTCAAAAAAAGAGATAGATTTAAGCAAGCGAGGGCCGAATTATCAGCCGCAAGACGATACTTTACCGCCTGCAATTTTATGCGACCTTGACGGAACTTTGGCAATTATCCATAACCGAAGTCCGTTTGATTCGGTGCGTTGCGAAACCGATTTATTGAACGAACCGATTGCCGAAATCGTGAAAAACTATGCAGCAATGGGCGTAAAAATTATCTTGATGTCAGGCCGAGATGAAGCCGCTCGACGACCAACTACAAATTGGCTGGCTTATAATCGAATACCTTACGATGCACTTTTTATGCGAGCCACAGGTGATGCCCGAAAAGATTCGGTCGTAAAAAAAGAATTATACGAAGCCCACGTAAAAGGTCAGTATTTTGTAAAATTTGTACTTGATGACCGAAATCAAGTGGTCGATTTATGGCGATTAGAGCTGGGTTTACCCTGTTTACAAGTCAATTATGGAGATTTTTAACGAAAAAAGACTGGTTCAAATCGACCAGCCTTTTTTTAATTGAATCCACACAACTTTTATGAAAAAACTATATAATACTATATCGAATTGCTATCTATAAGACTCCATTTTTCTGAAATCGGTTGCATCAAATAGGATTTATTTTTTGGTAGGGGTATAAAAAAAAAGGACTGGAGTAAATAACTCCAGCCTTTCCCGCTACTAAATCCACACAACTTTTATCTTTAATATTTTATTTCTATGTAAAATACGAATTTTCTTTGCAAAAGGTTGCACTAAGGTGCGAAAATATTTGCGTTTTCAATTATGCTTCAAAGATAAAACAAAAATATATGTTGTTACAAGTATTTTTTTATTTTTTTCTCTTTGATGACACAAACATATAAAGAATCTTATGCAATTGCAACAAAAAAAAATAAATTTTATTGTATGAAACCACAAAAATATTTTTTTATTGAGCGGTATCGAAAAAAGTAAAGCCACAACTCTTAATCTATGCTCGCAAAACAAAAGTAGAGTTATTTTTGGGTTTTCCTAAAAAATATGGAGTTTTATTTTCAAATTTTAAAGCTGTTTTAATTAATTATGTTTTCAGGCTTTTTATTTTTGAATATCCATTTGTAAAGGTCTGTCAAGAGTTCTAATTGTACGTTTGCTCCCAAGCTATAATAAAGGCCATTGTAGTTTTCAGGAATATTTTTTTGATGCATTGCATAGCGGTAGCCTCCTTGTACGGATAATCCACCCCAACGAGTAGCTTTCCAACCAATATAAACACCTGCTTGAATCGGAATAAAATAATCTTTTCTTTTCCAAATAAGAATTTCGTTGAATAAGCCTACATTTTCGTTTTTGGTTGCACCAATACCAACTTCAACAGGAACGCTTACTCTCCATCGTTTATTATTGATGAAGTTTTTCCAGTACATTAGACTAAAAAAATACAAGTCAGTTTTGGTGTAATAGTCAAGATTTACTCGTTTAGCAGCCGATTTTCTTAGGTCGAGTAAGCGTAAGTAAGAATTAAAGTTGAGCCAATAATATCCTAAAGTAATCTGATTTCTTTTTCTACCTAAAATAATACCTGTGTTTACACCCCAAATGTTTACTCTTTGCTCTTTAATTATTGAGCTACGAGCATCCCAGTTGATGGCATAACTTAGTCTTGGTCGAAGACTATCTGGATAAGTTACAATTATGGTATCTGAAAGCGAATTTTGAGGGAATACCTTAAAAGAAAATAGGACAAACAATAAGCAGAGAAATCTACTATAAATTTTAATTCTTTTGAAATTCAAAAATATAATGTTGTTTATTTTCTTCACAAATGGTTCGTTAAACTTAGTTTTTAACGCAGTTATTTACGGGATATTATACTATTTGGCTTTTTAGGGTATTAAAAATTGCAGATTCATGATAAAAAAGGCTCTCATTTTATCAAATAAGAGCCTTTTATTTAAAATACAGGATTTTATTTCTTTTTACCCTTTTGGGCTTTGGCTTTCACTTCTTGATAGGCCTTAAATTGCTCAGGAGTAAAGATTTTTTCAAGTTCTTTATCTTTCTTTGCCTCCAATGCTTCCATTTTTTCTTTAGCGTTGGCTATTTGGGCAGGCGTTGGTTGAGTGCTACCAAACTCTTTTTTAATAAGTTCGTATAAATCTTTGCGTTGGTAAGCATAATCTTCATTGAGCGATGAAACCAAGATTTCTTGTTCTTCATCTAACTTAAATTTCTTCACCATTATGCGGGTTTCTTCTTTCGCTACTTCGTCGGGGTCTGGCGGCGGTTTTGGTTTGCCGTTATCAAACCCTGGATTATTGAAGGCACTGTTATAGCCTCGGCCATAACCACCGTAGCCACCACCATATCCACCGCCGTAATATTGAGCATAGCTACTCAAGATGCAGCCCAAAATGAAGATTGTCGAAAGCACTATTTTTTTTGAATGCTTCATCATAATATTTGTCATTAATTTTTCAAGGTCATCTGATTGCTCAAATTTAATACATTCTCATGATTTTATAGAATTCAAACCATTTTTTTACAATAAAAAAGCCCAAATTAGCGAACTAATCGGGCTTTGGGTTGGTAAGTTGTAGTGTTTTATCTGCTTAGTCGATAAAAACCATTGAGTTTTATGCCGATTTGCCAGTTTTCTTCTTGGTATAAAAGCGGTTTTATTTGTGTAATAAAATACGGACTTAGCTGAATGGAATACTTTTGCCAACGTTTCTCAATACCCGTCGAAAACAATAAATTGTTGAAAAGTTGAGTTCTACCTTTGATGCTAAATTGATGATGGTCTTTATCTCGGAATGAATTTTGGTCACTGTAAGACACAAACTGACGACTGTAAACATCAAGATTGCTCCCAGCTGTTAACAAAACCGTAAAGTTTTTAGGTAAAGGCAGTCGATAATTAATATAAACAGGTACTTTAAAAAGTGCCTGATTAATATGAATATCGTTGATTTCGCTGTTGTCATTGATTCGAGATTCGTATTCTTTTCTGAAATCTTTTTTGGTATCTCTTCTAAATTCGTCTTCATCATCAAAGTCTTCCTCATCAAAGAATGTCGAGAAACCAATTCCCGTTGTGATACTCCACCGTTTACTTAGCAAAATATCGGTCAACACATTGAAACCACCGTATTCGTCGGCCATTTCTACGCCAAAACCAACTCGAAATTTTAGATTTGGTAGAGTTACAGTTGGCCAGTTGAAAGATTTTTTCTCATGTATTTTTATCGGTGATTTTGGTACAATGAAACCTCTACTTGATAAGTCAAAAACAGCTTTATTTTCACCAAAGTTGTAGCTACGATGAGATAAATAAGCATCACTAAATCGGAGACTTTCAGTTTCTTGGGTGACCGAATTAGGACTTGAAATTGGTAATGAGGCAACAATAGAATTTGGAGAAATCTGTTCAGTCAATACAAAATCTCTTTTTTCAGTATTTGTACTTTTCAGAGATACGGAACTTTCGTTTACTGATTCATCATTATATCTTGACGGCTCATTTTGCTTTGCATTTTTTTTGATTGAGGCATCAGTTTCTTTTACTTTAGAAACGTTTTTATCTAAATTGTTTTTACTTAAATTTGTTGTAATGTGTTCTTTATCAATTGATTCAGTGTTGTTTTTTGCACTTTTTGTTGATTTGTGTACAAACTTTGGAGGAGTGTTTGGTTCAGTGGTTTTCGTAATTTTAACTGCCAATGATTCACTCTCATTGTTTGCAGGTATCGGGATGTATTTTGTGACAAAAACAGTATCGATTTTTTCGACTACAATCTCCTTTGGGACAATAGTAGTGGCTATGGAGTCAGCTTTTGCCTGTTCCAATTGGGTATTCAGAGCTGATATTTGCTTTAGTAAAGATTTATTCTCATAGGTTTTATAAACGGTTGTTGTTAGTAATGTAACAATGATTAAGGTTCCGACCGAGTAAGTAAAAACATGGCCAAAACGCTGCCAAAAACTCAGAGGAATGTGTTGGCCGACATAACTCTGAATTCGATCTATTTCTTTGTCATTGAAAGGTGGATGAAAGTTCTCGACTTTTCGTCTGAACTCTTCATCAAATTTGTCAGTTTTCATTGAATTTATTTTTTCGAACTGCGTAAATATCAAATAAATGCGGATAATGAACTCTTATCATTTCCTGTAATTTTATACGAGCATCTTGAAGGTTCGATTTTGAAGTTCCCTCCTGAATACCCAGTTTTTCGGCAATTTCCTTGTGTTTATAGCCTTCAACCACATAAAGCATGAAAACCATGCGATACATCGGTGAAAGTTTTCTGACAAGTCCCATGATTTCTTCAGTTGATAATTTACTGATTACGTCATCATCAAAATCAGTGATTTCTACCTCATCGACTGCAATGTGTAATTGGTATTTTTTATTGCTTCGGTAATAGTCAATGGCAGTATTTACCATAATTGTTCTGACCCACGCTTTGAATGGCTGTGAAACATCGTATTTGGGTAGGTTGGTAAATATTTTCAAAAAGCCATCGTTGATGATTTCTTCGAGTTCTTGGTCGTTACTCGAATATCGTGAGCAGACGCTCTTGGAGTACCCCAAAAAGAGTTTGATGAGCGTTCGTTGGGCTTGACTGTTATTGTCAATACAGGCCTTAATCACGCTGTCGAGGTTATCTTCCGAAAATGTCTTTTTCTTAAAAAACAAGCTTGTACAATTTAGTTTAGGTATCTAACTCTCATTACGAGCGTGGGGCGAAAAGGGTGGGGTAAAAGAAAAAAGATATTTGCCCCACCTTTTTTGATGGCTTTGCGTAATGGTGAATGAAAACAAATTATTAATACAAAATAAGCGAATTTTATGAGAAAGTATGGAAAAATGATGATTTTGTGTGCGATTTTAAGCTTAGGCTGGTCTGCAAATTTGATGGCACAGGATTCTACAAAGTCAGAAATGAAGACAGTTTTTGGTGGAAAGAAAGCAAAGTTGAAGGTAAATTATTTGGGTCTATATCTTGCCCCAGAATATCAGTACGGGCAGTTGGGGAGCGGAACTACCTCATTGGGTGGGGCAGCTTTGATGTTACAGTTCAATAAAAAGTTTGCCATCGGGGCAACGGGTTTCGGTAGTTACCGTAATCGCCAAAATACTGACTTGAATGCACAATTTGGTGGCTTCAAAATGGAATATACTGTGATGCCTAATGCAGCAGTACATGTTTCATTTCCGTTGGTGATTGGTGTTGGTGGAAATGGATTTGATTTTGATGATGATGACCGAGGGGGGCGAGGTCGTGACCGAGATTTTGATGATATTTTTGATGATGATAATCGTCATAATATGAGTAGAATTATTCAACCTGGTATAAATGTGGAAGCTAATTTATCTCGCTATGCTAAGTTTTATGTTGGAGCAAATTATCGTTTTGCTTTTAATAATAATTCAACAAATACTACTGATTTAAGTGGTTTTGCGGCAAATGCTGGTCTAAAAATGGGCATTTTTGATTATACTTTTAAGAAAAAAACTAAGAAAATCAAGAACCATGACGAGGATAAGATTTGATTGTTTTAAAAATTTTAATGAGTATGCAACCAATTTAAAGTGCGTCTTCGTCCTTGTGTTATATTCCAAAAATTGTTGTAGTTGAGGCCTCGACTATTTTTCCTAAACCTTGTTTTGGACTAAACTTTTCAATCATTCAAACCATTCAAAACAGATGAAAAAAATAGTTGTATTGGCATTTTTTGCTCTTGGAAGCATTTACTTTGTTGCGTGTAATAGAGATAATATCAGCCCAGATTCGATGTCGATTGATGCCGTTTCGGCGGCTACTGCCCATGATTCTACCAAACATAAAGGTGATTCATTGCATAAACGCCACGGAGATTCTTTGAAACGTGGAGGCAAAGATAGCCTGCATGTAAAAATGCCCAAAGACTCGTTGAAAGTAAAGCCTGATTCGCTTGCTGGAAAGCCGAAGAAGAAAAAAGGTAAATGATTTTTGCATATTTTGGGGCGTTCTGCATGTTAGCACTCAGAACGCTCTATTTTTTACTCAGTTTTTTCCGTCAATAATTTATAAACCAACCCCTTCCTTTTATTGATAAACTTCTCCTTTCATTACCCCACTTATTCAAGTTGGTTTACGTATAGATAATAAAGTACCATCAAACCTATTTTTTTATGCACGAACAACAATCTTTGCTTGGTTTTCTTTCTGTGGCGTTTTTGGCTGGAGTAGCCAATCTTTTTATGCCTTGTATTTATCCGATTATGCCCATGACGGTTAGTTATTTTACTAAGCAGACCGATGGCTCACGCAAAGCTATGTTTTATGGCTTTTCAATCATGTTTGTTTTCACCCTGATTGGCTTCGTTACAATGGCTTTTGGAGCTCCTTTTCTTAACTTTATTAGTACACACTGGTTGCCGAATCTTATTTTCTTTGTTATTTTTATTGTTTTCGGAATATCACTTTTGGGTGCTTTCGAGATTGTATTACCGCATCAATTCGTCAATGGTATTGATGGAATGTCGGAAAGTGGTGGTTGGTGGGGTATTTTTTTTATGGCCCTAACTTTGGTGGTAGTTTCGTTTTCTTGTACTGCACCGTTTGTAGGTTCGTTGTTGATTTTGGCCGCACAAGGCGAAGTTTGGCGACCTTTGTGGGGAATGTTGGCTTTTGGACTTCCTTTTGGATTAGTTTTCACACTCTTGGCCATGTTTCCACAATGGCTCAAAAGTATGCCAAAATCAGGTGGGTGGATGAATGAAATGAAGGCAGTCATGGGTTTTGCTGAATTTGCTTTGGCTCTTAAATTTTTAAGTAATATCGACCAAGCTTATCACTTTGATTTACTACACCGAAATACTTTTTTAATCATTTGGATTCTGATTTTCGGAATCATCGCATTTTATGTTGCAGGTTTTATCAGATTACCGAAAGATACCAAAGTAAAAACCTATCACTGGTCGAGAGTAGCTTTTAGTGCTTTATTTTTTGTGTTTACATTTTATCTCATTCCAGGAGTTGTTCAAGATAAGCCGCTCGAATTACTTTCTGGAATATTGCCTCCGCAAGATAACCAGTCTGAATTGGCGGGAGTTTCGCCCGAAAAACTCCGTCCAATGCCACATGGTTTATCAGGTTTTGTCGATTACGATGATGCTCTTGCTTATGCTAAAGAAGTGAATAAGCCACTTTTACTCGATTTTACTGGATATGCTTGTGCGAATTGTCGAAAAATGGAAGAAAATGTTTGGGTAAAACCAGAAGTTTTGGAGCGTTTGAAACAAGATTATGTGATAGCCTCACTTTATGTCGATGATAAAAAAGAACTGCCCAAAGAAAAACATTATACTTCCACCTACGATGATGAACTAAAAACAACCGTAGGTGATAAAAACATGGATTTAGAAATCACGAGATTCAACAACAATGCCCAACCATATTATGCAGTGGTTGACGCCAGCGGAAAAACAATCGTTGACCCAATTGGCTACTCAAGTGTTGAAGATTTTGTCAAATTCCTTGAAATTGGTAAAAAGAAATAGATAAAGCCAACCATTTTTATTTCAGTTCCGTCTATAGTTATGAGGGTGTCATTTCTCCAAAACATACCCCACCCTTTAGCAATGACTTACGTAATTATAAAGTATTAACCGTTATTAAAAAAAGAAATTATGACACGTTACGAATTTTTGAAATCAGCAGGTTTTAGTGGAGGAGCTTTAATGGCTTTGCTTACATCATGCGTCAGAGAAGATGATAAATATGTAAATGCTCTAACGGTTTCGCCAGATGGCTCAACAACTGGTACAACCACAACAACTACGGGAACAACAACTGGCACTACAACAGGAACGACAACTGGTACAACTACGGGAACAACAACAGGGACTACAACGACAGCAACAGGAGTTATTTCGACTGAAGAACTCAATAAAATAACGAGTACGAAAGTGAAAATAGACTTAACATCTGCCACTTATGCTAAATTAAAAACAGTTGGAGGCTATGTTATAGTTAGCAATATTGTAATTGCACTTTCTAAGTCAAATACTTATGTGGCTGCAACCGTAACTTGCTCACACGAGCCAAAGAAAAGAATCATTTATAGCAATAATGAATGGTATTGTACTGACCACGGAGCAAGATTCTCGTTGACAGGTGCAGGCTTGAATTCAAATGGAAAAGCAGGGTTAGCAGTCTATAAAGTTGCTACCGATGGCACAACATTAGTCGTTTATTAAGAAAAACCGTTAAACTAAAATAAAAACATGAAGTTTTTAAGCATTCTTCTCACATTCTTACTGCTCGAAGGTCCTCCGCAATGGGGACTCGATTTCGACAAAGCAAAAGCCGAGGCTGTCCAGAATCATAAATATATTGTTATCAATTTTTCTGGTTCGGACTGGTGCGGGCCGTGTATCAAACTCAAACGAGACGTCTTAGATACACCTGAATTTCTGACATTTGCTGATAAAAATTTGGCTTTAGTTCGTGCCGATTTTCCAAGATTAAAGAAAAACCAATTGGACAAAAAACAAACTGCTCAGAACGAAGCCCTCGCCGAAAAATACAACCAAGAAGGCAAATTCCCACTCACAGTTTTGGTGGGTGCAGATGGAAAAGTTTTGAAAGAGTGGGATGGTTATCCAGCGGGAATTACTACCGAATCTTTTGTGCAGGAAATCCAAAGTATTATCAATGCCAGAAAATAAGATTTTTCATAAAACACTCCGATTGATGGGTAATCGCTTTACTATCAGTGTAGTAAGCGAAGATGAAGCTTGGGCAGAATCTCAATTTTCTGCTGCGATTGTAGAAATCAGTCGGATTGAAAAACTCTTGACTACCTTCAGCGATGATAGTCAGACCAATCAAATCAACCAAAACGCTGGTATAAAACCTGTAAAAGTTGATAAAGAAGTATTTGACTTGATTCAGCGTTCGCTCCGAATTTCATCGCTCACAGATGGAGCATTTGATATTACTTATGGCTCGATAGATAAGCGTTTTTGGAATTTCGATAAAGAAATGACATCACTGCCAGATGCGGAAGCGGCCAAAGAATCAGTCAGATTAATCAATTACAATAATGTGATGCTCGATACTGAAAATCAGACAGTTTTCTTGAAAGAAAAAGGCATGAGAATTGGTTTTGGTGGAATCGGAAAAGGCTACGCTGCCGAAAGTGCCAAACGATTACTTATAAAAAATGGCGTAAAAAGTGGTATCGTAAATGCCGCTGGCGACCTCACGACGTGGGGAAACCAACCGAGCAGGAAACCTTGGACAATCAGTATAGCTGACCCAGAAAATAAGCATGAAGCATTTTCGTCATTATCTATCAGTGGGTTGGCGGTTGCTACTTCGGGGAGTTATGAAAAATACGTAATTATTGACGGAAAAAAATATTCACATACGATTGACCCCAAAACTGGATTTCCAGTGTCAGGAATAAAAAGTGTGACGATTATTTGTCCAAATGCCGAATTGGCCGATGCAATGGCCACACCAATCACAGTTTTGGGTGTTGATGCTGGTCTTAGCCTTATCAATCAAATGCAACAAATAGCATGTATCATCATTGATGATAGCAACACAATTTATACATCAAATAACATTAATATTTCATAAAATGAAATCAATCAAAATAGTTGCTCTTGTAGTTTGTTTACTCGGCTCAATGGCTTCGTGTGTAACTGTAAAAGAATATCAAAAAAGCAGAATCAATGATTCGGAAATGGAATTGGCGGCTCGTAAAGCAGAGAAATTTGAAACCAGCTTTTATCTTTATCGTGAAGGGGCTTCGGGTGCAAATGGTGGGAAAAGTGGTGGTGGTTGTGGTTGCAACTAATACTGTGAATGAAGTTGTATTTTAATTAAATACTTGATATTAAGTTGATTATGTGTCATAAGATGAAATGTCTAATGTCACAGAATAAGTAAAACAGCCGAATGCGTTGAATCCTTTTCTCGGCTATCTAAACAATTCCTATTTATGAAAAAAGTAACATTAGCAATTGGTTTATACGTTGGTATGCTAAGCGGTGCTTATGCCCAATACGATAATACCAAATTTATATTTAAAAATAAAAGCACGAAGCCTACATCAAGCAAAGAGTATAAACTAAGCTCTAAACCCGTTGCCGAAAGTGGTTTTCGTACGTTGAAATTAGAAGAAGTCAACCTTGTTTCGGCATATTATGCTCAAGACGGTAACCATTCGGCCGTGACTGGAGGTATCGGAACAGAAAAGTTGTTTGATATTGCCAATTCGTTGGACATCAAATTATCATTTATCGACAAAAAAGCTCGTAAACACTCAATCACTGCCGACGCTTCTGTGGATTATTATTCGTCAGCCTCATCTGATTTGATTGACCCTCGTTCGGTTTCATCAGCTTCGATGTCGGATGTTCACTTTTATCCAACACTTTCTTGGAGCAGAAAGGATGATGCAAAACATAATACTGTTGGAGCAAGTTTATCTTATTCAACCGAATGGGATTATAAATCTTACGGTGGAAATCTGAGTTTTTCAAAATCATCGAAAGATAATAATACCGAATTGAGCTTAAAACTGGGAGCATTCTTTGATACTTGGTCGGTTATTTTACCTTATGAAGTTCGACCCGATAATTATGGTTCGGGAGCAGAAGGCGACCAAAATATTGACTTTAAACGCCGAAACTCATATAATTTATCAATCGGAGTTTCACAGGTTATCAATAAACGCTTACAGGTAATGGCTGTTGTTGAACCATCTTATCAAGAAGGGCTTTTGAGTACGCCATATCACAGAGTTTATTTTACTGATGGTACGCTGAAAGTAGAAAAATTACCAGGGACACGTGCGAAATTGCCAGTTGGTTTGCGTGCCAGCTATTTCTTGGGTGATAGATTTATCATTCGTTCGTTTTATCGGTATTACCAAGATAATTGGGGTATGAAAGCACATACAGTGAGTGTTGAAGTTCCTGTAAAAATTACTTCGTTTGTGTCGGTTACGCCGCATTATCGTTTTAATAGCCAAACTGCTGTTGATTATTTTGCTCCAATCAATAGCCATAAACTGACCGAAACTTATTATACGTCAGATTTTGATATTTCGGATTTTAAAAGTGCATTTTGGGGAGCAGGAATTAGAATTGCTCCACCTGATGGTGTTCTCGGAATTAAACATTGGAATACTGCCGAGCTTCGTTATGGACATTATAATCGAAGCAATGGCATGGTTGCAAATATCATTACATTAAGTGCCAAATTCAAATAAATTGCTAACGGAGAGCAAGATTCGTGGATGAAAAGAAAACAAATTTATTGGCTCATCGTATTTTTAATAGTTGTTCAAGGTAAATCATTTTCGCAGGTAGTTCAGCAAAAATCTATTCGGAATCTGATTTATCTTGAAGCCTTCGGGGCGGGAGGTTATGGCTCGTTGAATTATGAACGAGTAATTTTTCAAAAAAAATATAAGCTGACTCCCAATCTAAAAATTGGTGTTCGTCTGGGAATTAGCACTTTTCATCTCAAAGATTTTAACAATAAGTTTAATCCCGATGTTATTATTCCAATAGCCATTAATGCTATTTATGGAAAAACGCATCATCTTGAGGTAGGATTCGGTCAGACTTTCTCGAATGTAACTCAAACAAATAGTATGACGTTTGCCGTAGAAAGGCAAACAACTTTGAATTCAAATTTTACTGCTGGTTATCGTTATCAAAAATCGGAGCGAGGCATCATTTTTCGCTTAAACTATTCACCTATTATTTCATCAGACAAGTTATATAACTCATGGTTTGGGTTATCAATAGGTTATGGTTTTTAACGAAATTTTATGAAAAAAATCTTTTTGTTTCCACTACTCAGTTTATTTTATTCTTGCGAAAAAGAAACCGAAATATTTGAAGTTGAGAACCTCAGCCGAGACTACATAACAGTTTTAGGACACGGTGGAATGGGCATTTCGTCGGTATATCCAATCAATACTTTCGAGTCTATCATGAACTGTCTAAATTTAGGTACTGATGGTAGCGAAATTGATGTTCAAATGACCAAAGATAGTGTTTTGGTGGCTTTTCACGATTCAAATTTGAGCGAAAAAACCAATTTAACAGGTTCAGTCAGCCAATATACTTTTGCCGAACTTCAAGCGGGTTATTATGATGAAATGCCTTATAAGTCTTATGCAATTATCTCGCTCGACCAATTATTCTCAAATATTGATGATTTATCTTCTCACAAATTTACTTTTGATTGCAAACTTTATAATGCAGACAAAAACGATGATGCCTATTTAGGCAGATTTGCCAATGCAATCGAAGCAATTGCACAGAAATATCAAATTCAGCGAAAACTTTTAATTGAATCAAATGATAAAAATTTCTTGATGCTCTTGAGGGCTAAAAACTATAATTATAAACTTTTTATCTATCCGCAAACTTTTGAAGAAGGTTTAGAAACCGCCAAAGAATTGAATTTATTCGGAATCACGATTGCAAGTGAAGATATTACGGCCGAACAAGTACAACAATCGCATAATGCTGGTTTTAGAATAGCCGTTTGGAATGTGCAAACCGAAGATGAAAACATTGCGGCCATCAGAAAGAACCCCGATTTTATCCAAACTGATAAAGTGAAACATTTAGTAGAGGCTATGGCTGCTACTGATGAGGTTTATTATGCGATGTTGAAGCAATGGAAGAAGAATGCAGACTCGCTATCTCGTAGATTTAAACCTGATTCGATAATTACGATTTCGACTGGCTATTAGCTTACCTGTTTTTTCTCTATAAACTCCTTGAATGTTTTGCGGTAGGTATCGCTGATGGGAATAAAATTTTTGCCAATCTGTATTTTTTCTTTGTCAATAGCATCAATAGCATCGAAAGCAATTATATAAGAATTATGAACTCGAATAAATTGATTTTCAGAGAGTTGACTTTCCAGACTTTTCATGGTTTGAAGAGTGACAATCTTTTTGAGCGTTGAATCTTTATCTTTGGTGTGAATACAAACATAATCTTTCAATCCTTCAATATACTGAATTTCATTGAGGCGTATCTTGACGAGTTTTGTGCCATCTTTCACAAAAATAAAACCGTGATTGCCTTCGGAACTGACTACAACTTCCTGCACAATTTTTTCTTGAACGACTGGCTGGGTAGCGGTTAAACGAATCGTAGCTTTTTCGACTGCTTTCAAGAAACGTTCTAAGCTAATTGGCTTTAATAAATAATCGAAAACTTCAAGTTCGTAGCCTTCAAGGGCATATTCAGAGTAGGCGGTAGTCAAAATCACCAAAGGTTTTTTTTGCAGAATTTTTAGCAATGTAATGCCAGTAATTTCGGGCATTTGGATATCCGAAAATAATATATCGACCGTATTTTCACGTAAAAAATCTAAAGCGGTCAATGAGCTCGAAAACGATTTTAGCAGGTTCAAATGTGGAACTTTCTTCACATAAGCTTCCATTAGGTTTCGAGCCAATGGTTCATCTTCGATAATTATACAAGTCAACATTAATTGTCAATGATAAATTGTTAATGATTGATTAAGCCAAATTCAGTTTCAAAACCACGATATAATCTTTATCGTCTTCGTTGACAATCAACTCATAGTTATTTGGGTAACTAAGCTCCAAACGACGGTTGACATTCTGTAAGCCAATTCCTGATTTCTCGTTGGTTGTTTCAAGGTTTGGTGGCAATTTACTGTTTTCTACGCAATATGTACATTGTTGTCCATCAATATGTATTGAAATATTTACATAGGCGTTGGTCATGCTATTGCTCACACCGTGTTTGAAAGCGTTTTCGAGGAATGTAATAAAGATAAGTGGTACAATCTGCACTGAGTCAGGGTTACCCTCAATATCAAAAGTAATCGGTACTTGGTTGTCCAGACGAAGTTTTTCGAGGCTGATGTAATTCTTCATATATTCAATCTCTTTAGTCATCGAAACCTTCGGATGATTAGAGTCATAGAGCATATATCGCATCATTTGCGAGAGTTTCTCAATCACTTCTGTTGTATTTGGCGAATTTATCATCGCCAAATAATACAGATTATTGAGCGTATTAAACAGAAAATGCGGGTTTACTTGTGCTTTTAGAAAACGCAATTCGGCGGTTAATTTTTCATTTTCAATCTCACTTTTCTTAGCTTCCAGCTCAAACCAATCTTTGGCAAAGCGTAGCATCCCGATAAAAATAGCTATAAAAATCGCCGCAATAACGTGCTGACTAATAAACTTTGATGAATATAAAAAGCCTTTAGCTTCCTTGATTTCTAAATAAATATATCGCTTTAAAAAGATATGACAGGTAATGATAATCGTAAAAGGTATCAAAAATTCAATTAAATACTGTCCAAAGTTTTTATGAACTAAGAAACGTGGCAAGCAAATAAAGTAATTGAAGTAGCTTATCAAAGCCATGAAAAATATTTGAGTAGAGGCGTCAAAGAATGACCTTTCATAGTTTGGTTCTTCTCCGTGGCGGCTGAAAGTAATCTGGTAAAAAAAGAAAGAAAAGTATAACGCCCAAAAAGATAGGTGTAATAACAATATTCTGTTGGTTGTTGACCCTCCAATTTTCTTGATGAAATTCTGCATTGTTTTATAATTAAACGATTGCCAGATATATGATAGGCTTCATAAATAATATCAAAGTTTGTTTAAAAACTCGGTTAAATGCAACCTATACCTTTAAAAAATGCTCATTTTAACCCCTATTTTCTACAATTAGTACAATTTTATCGACATTTCGGTTTAACTATTCTACGCTTCGGCATCGTCGAAATATCCGCCCAGTTGTCGAGTTGAAAGCCTTATTTATCTATTATCAAAAATTGTTTCAAAATATAGTGATTGATTTGTTGCAGAATTCAGCGAGACAAGCAGTAGAGCGATTCTTATAAACCGACATTCAAAATACTAAATAATAAAACAATGAAGAAGTTAGCATCAATTTTTACACTTATAATAGCTGCCACGACATTGGCAACTGCACAGTTTGGTCCAGGTGGCCCAGGCGGTATGGGGGGCGGACAAAGAGGTGGCGATGGCAATGGAAGACCAAAAGCTACACCTGCTGCACCAACGCTTAATCTTGACGGTGACGCTCCAAAAGGAAATTCAAAAGTTTTTGGTTTTGTGGTTGACGAAAGCGTTTCAACAGCCGTTGAATTTGCTAACGTTGCTCTTTATACTAAAGATACAAAAAAAGTAGTTGATGGCACAATCGCTGACGAAAAAGGTAAGTTTTCAATGAACCGTGTGGCGGCTGGCGAATATAACTTGGTTATCACATTTATCGGTTTCACAGATAAAACCATTGAAGTAAAAGTTGAAAAAGGCAAAGACAACGATTTGGGCGTAATAAAATTGGCTCAAAGCGTAAAACAATTGGATGAAGTAACAGTAACAGCTGAAAAATCAATGATTGAAGAAAAAGTTGATAGATTGGTTTATAATGCCGAAAAAGATTTGACCTCAAGAGGAGGTGATGCAGCCGATATTTTGCGTAAAGTTCCGATGCTTTCGGTTGATTTAGATGGTAACGTTTCGCTACGTGGAACTTCAAACATTAGAGTTTTGATTAACAATAAACCTTCTACAATTGTGGCAAGTAGCATTGCTGATGCCTTAAAAATGATTCCTGCCGATTTGATTAAAAGTGTTGAAGTAATCACGTCACCATCAGCCAAATACGATGCTGAAGGTTCGGGTGGTATCATTAATATCATTTTGAAAAAATCTACTTTACAAGGTTTAACGCTCAACGTTGATTCGGGTGTAGGTATTCGTGGCTCAAACTTGAGCTTAAACGGAAACTATCGTCAAGGAAAACTGGGCGTAACGTTAGGCGGTTTTGGTCGTGCGTTCTATAATAAATCGTTGGTTACTTTAGACCAAACTACGTTAAGAAATGGCGTTTCGACTTTAACAAACCAATCTGCAGATGCGAGCGATAATGGACTTTTTGGAAGATATAATTTAGGTTTTGATTATGATTTGGCCAAAAACCAATCGCTTACTGCTTCGGTAGCGTTCGGTACACGTGGTTTTAGCCGTACACAAGATTTTACCATCAATCAGTTTACAAATAATGTCTTGAATTCAACTTCTTATAGAAATGTTGATAGCCGAGACGCCTCAAATTCGGTTGATTTAAACCTTGATTATATTCGTACTTTCAAGCCTTCACAAGAGTTTTCGATTTCTGGTCAATACAGCCAAAATAAACTGACCAATAATTTCTTTACTGATTTGTTGGGTAATGCACAAGAGCTTGTAAGTCGCCAAAAAAACTTAAACCAAAACTTTAATAAGGAAATTACGTTGCAAACAGATTTTCAGACACCAATCAAACAAAATCAAATGTTTGAGGTCGGTTTAAAGACAGTAAGACGTCAGGTAGATAGCGATTTTGAGTATTTAGTGGCTAATCCAACAGGTTCGTTTTCGTCAGATGCTCGTAATCCAGCAGGTTTATTAAATTACAGCCAGAATATTGCCGCAGGATATGTTTCATACACTGTTACGACAAGTAATAAATATACGGTCAAAGTGGGTACTCGCTACGAATATACAACCATCGACGCCAACGACCAAAACAATGATATTGTGATTCCTGCTTACGGAAATCTTGTGCCGAGTATCAATATTTCAAAGCCTTTCGGTAAATCATCGACCTTGAAATTGGCTTATAATAACCGTATTCAAAGACCAGGTTTACAACAACTTAACCCAAACCTTAATATTTCAAATCCTCAGAGTATTTCAGTAGGTAATCCAACTTTGAGACCCGAAATCTCAAACAATGTTGAATTAGCTTTAAGTACAAATATTAATAAAACATATTTGAATGTTTCGGTGTTTGGTCGTCAGACAAACAACTCAATCACACGTATTTCGATGCCGTCAGATTCGGTTGTTGGGGCAATCATTACCACATTTGAAAATATTGGTAAAGAGCAAACTTTCGGAACAAATATCTTCGGGAATTTCTTCTTAACACCAAAATGGACATTGAATGGTGGAGTTGATTTATTCTATAATTATTTAGAAGGACAACAAACTGGTTTAGATGGGCTTTCAGCAAAAATAAGTAATGATGGTATCGTAGTTAGTGGACGTTTACAATCGTCAATTTCTTTGAAGAAAGGTTGGGCTGTTCAAGCTTCAGGCGGTTTCAGAGGAAATCGTGTGCAGCTTCAAGGTTCACAAGGTGGAATGGGTATGTATTCAATTGGTGCAAGAAAAGAATTTGCTAACAAAAAAGGTAGCATCGGGCTTGCTGCTGAAAACTTCTTCGGAATGAAAATGAGAAGCACGCTCACAACGCCAATGTTTAATCAAGTAATGGTTAATAACCTTTATAACCAAAACGTAAAGCTAACTTTCAGCTATAAAATTGGTAAAATGAAATTTACTGAAAGCAAAAAATCGAAAGTGAAAAACGATGACGTGATGGGTGGTGGTGATAATAACTAAAAATGAAGAGTATTAGAAAATGGCCTTGGGGAAGCGTATTTCTCCGAGCCATTTTTAGAAAATATAAAGATTTTATTTTGATTAGGTTGAAAAATTAGAAGGCTTGCGATTTTCGGCAAGCCCCTTCTTTTATCAAAATAGAGCGTATCTTTCAACGTTTATTTGTTTTCTAACGTATTATATAAAATTTCGATACCTTTACTTCGATTAGAGTTTTAATTATTAATGTTTTATCAACCTAAAATTATCCTAAAACTATGAATCAAGAAATTATCAACCTTTTCGACGAGTACACGCACAAGCCACTCACTCGAAGCGATTTTATGACACGTTTGGCAAAGCTCGCGGGTGGTACTGCCGCTGCGATAGCCATTTTACCCCTTTTAGAAGTAAATTACGCCAATGCTACTACTATTGCCGAAGATGATGAAGACATAACTACCGAAGAGATTACTTACGAAGGTGACGGCACAATAATGAAAGCTTATCTGGCTAAACCAAAGAAAATTTCAGGAAAAATTGGTGCAGTTTTAGTGATTCATGAGAATCGTGGACTTAATCCGCATATCAAAGATGTAACTCGCAGAGTGGCAAAAGCAGGATATTTAGCTTTGGGTGTTGATGCACTTTCGCCTTTTGGAGGTACTCCTGCCAACGAAGATGAAGCTCGTGGTTTGTTTGCCAAACTCGATGCTCAGAAAAATATTAATAATTTTGTTAAAGGTTTTGATTACTTACGCTCACTAAAAGAGTCTAATGGAAAAACCGCTTGCGTTGGTTTTTGTTGGGGTGGAGCAATGGCTAATCAGATGGCCGTAAATTCGCCGCAACTCAATGCAGCAGTTGCATATTATGGTCGTCAAGCAGAAGCTGCTGATGTGCCAAAAATCAAAGCATCTTTGATGCTACATTATGGCGGACTTGACGAACGAGTAAATGCAGGAATCCCAGCTTTCGAGTCTGCACTAAAAGCCGCAGGCACAAAACACGAGATATATGTTTATGATGGAGCTAATCACGCTTTTAATAACGATACCGCTCCAACCCGATATAATGCCGAAGTAGCCAAATTGGCTTGGGAGCGAACGCTTCGTTTGTTTAAAGATACTTTATCTTGAAAATAAATTTTATAAAAAACTAACCTAAAATTTACGAATATGTTAAAGAAAATTGCTCTTGGAGTTGGGATCATATTGATTCTGATTCAGTTTATCCATCCAGAAAAAAATCTTTCGGATGATAATATGTATGATATTTCAACACAATATGCAATACCTGCCGATGTAAAGCAAGTCCTTCAAGTTGCTTGTCGAGATTGTCATTCCAATAAAACTGAATATCCGTGGTATAACAATATCCAGCCTGTTGCCTTTTTCTTGGCACATCACGTAGATGATGGTAAAAAACACCTCAATTTCTCAACTTTTACTAAACTTCCGATAGCCGTACAAAATCATAAGCTTGAAGAAGTGATAGAGACCGTCGAAGAAAACGAAATGCCTTTGGAATCTTACACGGCTCTTGGCTTACACAAAGAAGCTAATCTTACCGATGCTCAACGTCAATTAATTGTTGAATGGGCAAAAACTCAGATGGCCACACTAAAGGCCAATTACCCTGCCGATAGTTTAATAATGAAGCGTCGCAAGCCTGAAGGCGAAGCGGGTAAATAATGCATATAGTCTATTTCGTTAATAGATTGTTAATGTTGTTAAAATAATTTGTCAAGACATTATATGTCATTACATTTGTCCAGCGTATTTAGTCTAATTATTCATAAGTATTAACCAAAAAAAACACAGTAAAATGAAAAAAATCACAGTACTTGCTTTTGCTTTATTAGCATCGGTTGCATCTTTTGCACAAAAATGGTCACTTGACAAAGCTCACGCTAAAATGACTTTCACAGTTACTCACTTAATGATGTCAGAAGTTGACGGTGTATTTAAAAGCTTTGACGCTTCAATCACTTCATCAAAAGAAGATTTTTCAGATGCAGTTTTTGAATTGACGGCTGATATGAAACAAGTGACTACTAATCAAGAAATGCGTGATGGTCACCTTCAAAAAGAAGATATTTTTGATACAGCTAAGTTTCCAACTTTAACTTTCAAAAGTACATCAATTACTCCAGCAGGTCCAAAAAAATATAAATTAGCGGGTAATGTAACAATGAAGGGAGTTACAAAACCAATCGTTTTAGACCTTACATTGGTTGGTACAGGTACAAACCGTCAAGGTAAAAAATTAGTTGGTTTCAAAGCAACTGGTGCGTTGAAACGTACAGATTTTGGTGTAGGTGCAATGCCATCAGCAGTTGTAGCTGAAGAAGTAGAACTCAGAGCAAGTGGTGAGTTTGCTGCTCAATAATAATTAGGTTTTATACCTCAAAAAGCATACTGAGAATAAATCTCGGTATGCTTTTTTGTTTTTATGACAATCGTCATATTTTTAGAAAACTGACTTTGATAGCTTTGTCTATTCAGATTCTAAGAAAAAAATATGACAACTGTAAACGACCTCATTGATAATTCTAAAATGCTTCAGATGATTACTGAGCGATTAGAAACAACGCCTAAAACCAAAGCAATTACGCATCTCGAATTGAACCACGAATTGATTGAGTTGATTTTGGATTTATACAATGATGATGAGGATTTTCCTTTCGAGAAAATGCAGAAATTTTCGGTTGAAGATATTCTCGATTATCTGCAAGCAACCCACCAATATTATTTAAGCAAAAAACTACCCGAAATTGAGCAGTCATTGCTACATATTTTTAGTAAATATGGTCAAAGTCACCAACTTTTGGCGAGTTTGGCAATTTTCTTTAATAATTATAAAAACAAGCTCGTTGACCATATTCGTATGGAAGAAAAACAATTGTTTCCGTACATACGCCGAATGATTGTTGCTTCAAAAGTGAAGCCTGTATGTGCTGAAAGCCTTGATCTTGATCCCGAATTTTCAATAGAAAAATTTATTGCCAGCCACTCTCCAATAGAAGATGAGTTGAAAGAAGTGAGCGAAATAATCAAGCAATATTCAGACAACAAAACCACTCCATTACCTTACAAAGTTTTCTTGAATCAGGTTGAACTATTTGAGCTTGAACTCCGTAAGCACGCAATCATCGAAGACCACGTTTTAGTACCTATGGTAGTAGAATTGGAAAAGAAAACCAAGCATTTACCCAATTAGAAAACACATACCTCTGATAAAAGTGCAAGGCTCGGTGAACATTCATCGGGCTTTTTTGTTATTTTTAGAAATCATTTTCAAACATTCACGCCTATAATTATGAAATACAAATTTATCGTTTTTATCGCTTTACTTTTGCAGTTATCACAAACTTACGCACAGCAAACACAAAAAGGCTTACTTTGGGAAATTTCGGGTAATGGATTATCGCAGCCTTCGTATGTTTTTGGCACAATTCATATGATTTGTCCAGATAAGTTTTTTGTTCCGAAAGGCACAGAAGAAAAACTGAAAGTTGCCCAACAAATCTTCTTAGAGATTGACATGGACGATCCACAAATGATGATGAAAACTCAAAAATTGATGATGTCAAGTGATGGGAAAAAGTTGAAAGATATTATGAATGAGGTTGATTATAAGGTTTTTAGTGAATATTTTAAGAAAAACGTAGGCATGGATGTAACGATGTTTGGTCCAGCAAAACCAATGCTTTACATGAGCATTGCGATGATGAAATCAACGGGCTGTCCGATGCCTAAATCTTACGAAGAGTATTTTGTGAAAGAGGCCAAAACCGAAAAAAAAGAAGTTTTGGGACTCGAAACCATCGAAGATCAAATGGCTGTAATGGATAAAGCACCGATTGAACAACAAGTTTCATGGTTGATGGAAATTGTAAACGAAAGTGAAAAAGGTAATGAAACTTACAATCAAATGATTGATTTGTACATAAAACAAGATGTTGAGGCTCTGACAAAAATGATTTCGAAGAAAATGGTGGGCATGAAAGGGATGGAAGAAGAGCTGTTGGATAAAAGAAATCAAAATTGGATTCCTGTAATCGAACAGAATATTAAGCAGAAGTCAACTTTTTTTGCAGTAGGAGCGGGGCATTTGGGCGGAGAAAAAGGTGTATTGAAACTTTTGAAACAGAAAGGATATACCTTGAAGAGTTTAGAGTAATAGATTTTGAAATTTCTCAGAAACGAAACAATCACGGCTTATTTATTGCTAATAAGCTACTTAATGCTATATTTGTAAGTATTAAAGCTTTCACAAGTCCTATTTAATTATTAAAAAATTGCAATTTAACGAACTTAACCTTCATGATGACGTACTGACGGGAGTGGACGCCATGAATTATTTACAAGTCACTCCGATACAAGAAAAAGCCATTCCGATTATTCTTTCTGGAAAAGATTTAATAGCATCGGCACAAACAGGCACTGGCAAAACCGCAGCTTATTTGATTCCGATTTTAGATAAAATTAGTCGTGAACCGAGTAATCATACTTCGGCACTCATATTAGTACCTACCCGTGAACTTGCCAAACAAATTGATGAACAAATAGAAGGTTTTAGCTATTTTATTAAAGCTACAAGCATTGCTATTTATGGTGGAGGAAAAGGCGAAGACTGGGACCAACAACGCAAAGCTTTGGTAAAAGGTGCAGATATTATTATTGCTACTCCAGGCCGTTTGATGGCCCACATGAATTCGGGCGAGGTAAAATTTGATAATTTAAAGTGTTTGATACTTGATGAAGCCGATAAAATGCTCGATATGGGCTTTTCGGAAGATATTCTTTTTGTGTTGAAACATTTACCGCAAAATCGCCAAAATCTAATGTTTTCGGCCACAATGCCTAAGAAAATTAGAGACTTTGCTGATAAAATCCTCAAAAATCCTGAAGAAATTCGTTTGGCAGTTTCAAAACCAGCGGTGGGAATTGACCAACAATTTTATTTAGCTTCTGACGAACAAAAACTGCCATTGTTGATTCATCTGATGAAAAATACAGTTGCAGAATCGGTCATTATTTTTACCTCACAAAAGTCGATGATTGATAAAGTTGTTCGGATTTTAAATCGAAATAAATTTGAAGCAAAAGGTATTTCATCAGACAATTCGCAGGAAGACCGTGAAGAATCATTGAGGGGATTTAAGAATAAACAATTCAAGATCCTGGTAGCAACGGATGTGCTTTCGAGAGGAATTGATATTAATAACTTAAATTTGGTAATCAATATTGATGTGCCTCGTGATGCCGAAGATTATATTCACCGCATCGGCCGAACCGCCCGTGCTGAAACTACGGGTACGGCTTTTACTTTTATCAATGAAAAAGACCAATATCGTATCGCAAATATTGAGAAATTACTTGAAAGAGAAGTAGAAAAACAAAATATTACTGAGAGTTTAGGACTCGGAAAAGCACCTGAATACAAAGCATCACAAGCTCGCAAACCTTACCGAAAACCAAGTGGTAAAAAGAAGTTTTTTAACAAGAAAAATAGCGATAATGCAACTGTAAAACCAAAAGCCTGAATCGGGGTTTATGTACCAACCTCCGAAAAATGATTTGTTTATTCATATTTACAAGTCTTTAAAATCGTTATTTGATTTTCTCAGAGATAGATTCAAGTAAAAAATCGAGTCGAGGGTTTTGTTCTCAAACAATAAAAGCGAGCCAACAAATAGTTAGCTCGCTTTTATTGTTTGGGCTTAATTATAAAATAATGAAAGTCGAGGGCAAAAGCCACTCGACTCTTTTACTTAATTATTACACCCCTGAATTTCTGCTTTGAAAACTGCACCCGATTCAAAACCTGGTGTCAATAAGATGCTATTTCCCGCTTGATAGGTTACGTTAGTAGGCGAAATAACTTTATTGCTGGCATTAATCGTGCTAACTGCTTTCTTAGTGCTTGTACCAGTCAGGTTATTGTCAGGATTAATTAAAGTATAACTAAAAGGATGAACCGTAATCAAACCCATTGCTGGATTGCTTACTACTACTTGATTAGTTGAAGCTACTCGAATTAAATATTTAGAGCCTTCAAGTGTATTTTGAGGAATAGTACAATTGAGCGTGCCAGTAGTGTTGGTTGTACCAATTAAAACTGGTGCTGCAAAACTACCAGACGTGTCAGATAGTTCAACTTGAAATTGGTTCACTCCATTGAAAGTTCCAGTAGTTGTGAAACTTACATCGACATTACTTCCTGCACATATTACAGTTTTAGAAAGGGTAGGAGCATTGATAGTAGCCAAATCTCCAACAACTGTAAAGGTGATTATTTTAGGTCCATAAGTGATGCCCCCACCTTTATTATCTTGAGCATAACCCGTTAAAGTCAAGGTATAAACTCCTGGTTTGAAATTTCTTCCCCAAACATCATTGCCAAAGTTATCGAATAACGCATAAGGGGACACATTTTGGAGTATATTCCAGTTAAGCTCAGGACCTTGAATATTCATCTCAAAACTTTCGATAGTAACAGATGGGCATACTGGATTAACCAAAATTGAAACTTGCTCAGTTCGTTGATTAATAACCATTCCATTAGTGAGTGGAAATAACGGTTGGTATGGATTTCCAGCTTGTACATAGAGATAATCAACAATACGAGTTGGGTCGCAAGGGTCGATTCCGCTTACAATCACATTTGTAGTAGCCACAGCACTACAACCATTTACACCAATTACGGATAAGCTATAAACCCCGCCATTAACCGAAAGTGCATTAGGGATTGTTGGGTTACTCAAGGTACTTGAGAAGTTATTTGGTCCAGACCAATTATAACTTACTGCCCCCGTACCAGTTAGACTAATAATTTGTCCGACTTTATAAGGACCTGTATTAGTTGCTGTAATTATTGGTGAAGCTTTAATTTCGAGACCTGTAATACTCAAACTTTGGTCAGAATTACAACCATTAACCGTACAAGTAGCCGATATGCTATAAGTTCCAACAGCTGAAAGAGTCAGACTTGTTCCAGTAGCCGCCCCTTCTGACCAAGTCACCGTGCCTGCACAACCATCTGCAGTAAGCGTAAGAGTTGACGGCGAACAGACCGAAAGGCTTGTTGGTGGCGTAATCGTTGGAGCGTTCGGTTTAGCTTTAATTTCGAGTCCATTTATAAG